>NZ_LUAZ01000016.1:0-84758 GCF_001647255.1 Cellulosimicrobium sp. I38E | reverse complement strand
CCCCCGGTCCCCGCTGACCCCGGCCTCGACTACCCGGCCCGCGCCTTCGTCGACCTGGCGGCGATCCGCGACAACGTCCGCGCCCTCGCGGGGCACGCGCCGTCGGCCGAGGTGATGGCGGTCGTCAAGGCCGACGCCTACGGGCACGGCCTCGTGGCGAGCGCGCTCGGGGCGCTCGCGGGCGGCGCGACGTGGCTCGGGACCGCACAGCTGAGCGAGGCGCTCGCGCTGCGCGCCGCCGGGATCGGGGTGGACCGCGCTCGCGTCCTCACGTGGCTCTACCCGCCCGGCGCCCCGCTGCGCGCGCTCGTGGAGGCGGACGTCGACGTCTCGCTCGCCGCGCGCTGGGCGGTCGACGAGGTCGTGGCCGCGGCCCGGGCCGCCGGCCGGACCGCGCGCGTGCACCTCGCGGTCGACACGGGTCTCGGCCGCAACGGGATCATGCCGGCCGACCTGCCCGACGTGCTCGACGCCGTCGCGCGCGCCCAGGCCGAGGGCGCGGTGCGCGTCGTCGGGCTCTGGTCGCACCTCGCGTTCGCGGACGAGCCCGGGCACCCGAGCGTCGTCGCGCAGGCCGACGTGCTCGACGAGGCGGTCCGGCTCGCCGAGCGCGCGGGCGTCGCGCCCGAGCTGCGCCACCTCGCGAACTCGGCCGCGACGCTGACCGCGCCGCGCACCCACTACGACCTCGTGCGACCCGGCCTCGCGGTGTGGGGCATGACGCCCGTGCCGCAGCTCGGGCCGCCGTCCCGGTACGGGCTGCGCCCCGCGATGACGCTCGAGGCGCGCCTCGCGACGGTCAAGCGCGTGCCCGGCGGGCACGGCGTCTCCTACTCGCACCACTACACGACCCCGCAGGACACGACGCTCGGCGTCGTCCCGCTCGGGTACGGCGACGGGATCCCGCGGCACGCCTCGGGCGGCGGCCCTGCGGGGGCGCCCGGCGGTCCGGTCCTCGTCGGTGCGCGTCCCGGAGACGGCGGTCGGGTCCTGCGCGTCGCGGGACGCGTGTGCATGGACCAGCTCGTGCTCGACCTCGGCCCGGACGCAGCCGAGCGCGCGGGCGACGTCGTCACGCTGTTCGGCGCGGGCGACGGCGTCGAGCAGGACGGCGTCCCCAGCGCCGAGGACTGGGCCCGGGCCGCCGGGACCATCAGCTACGAGATCACCACGCGCCTCGGCGCGCGCGTGCCGCGCGAGCACGTGGGGACCCACGTGCTCGACGACGGCGCGCGGGCGCTGCTCGCGCACGAACAGCACCCCAGCACGGAAAGGACGGTCCGCGCATGAGCGACGACCCGACCCCCTCGACCTCCACCGACGCGGCCGCCGCGCACGGCGTCGTCGTGCTGCCCGACGCCGACGCGACCCGCGCGTTCGGCCGCGCCCTCGCGGGCGTGCTGCGCGCGGGCGACCTCGTGATCCTCACGGGCGACCTCGGCGCCGGGAAGACGACGCTCACGCAGGGCATCGGCGCCGGGCTCGGCGTGCGCGGTCAGGTCGCGTCGCCGACGTTCATCGTCGCGCGCGAGCACCCCCCGCTCGGCGACGGCCCGGCGCTCGTGCACGTGGACGCGTACCGCCTCGGCTCGCTCGACGAGGTCGACGCGCTCGACCTCGACTCGAGCCTGGACGACTCGGTGACCGTCGTGGAGTGGGGCAGCGGGCTCGTCGAGGCGCTCGCGGGCGACCGGCTCGAGATCGTGCTCGAGCGCCCGCGCGGCGGGGTCGACCCTCGGTCGGACGACGCCCCCGAGGCCGGGGAGCGGCGCGTGACCGTGCGCGGGGTCGGTCCGCGCTGGTCCGGCCTCGACGTCGCCGCGCTGACCGGGTAGCGCACCGCGAGGAGAACAGTCCCTGTCCCGGCCGTAGGCTGGGGGCCGTGGCTGTTCTCGCGCTCGACACCTCCGCCTCCGTCACCGTCGCCGTCGTCTCCGACGACGGCGCCCGTCTCGCCCGCCGCGACGCCCCCGAGCGTCGTCGGCACGCCGAGGCGCTCGCCCCGCTCGTCGAGGAGGCGCTCGCCGAGGCCGGGGTCGACCGCCGCGACCTCACGGCCGTCGCCGTCGGCACGGGTCCCGCGCCCTTCACAGGCCTGCGGGTCGGGCTCGTCACCGCACGCACGCTCGGCTTCGCCCTCGGCATCCCCGTGCTCGGCGTCCCGAGCCTCGACGCGATCGCGGCCCAGGCCGTGAGCGACCTCGGCCTCGAGCCCGACGACGAGCTGCTCGTCGCGACCGACGCCCGCCGTCGCGAGGTGTACTGGGCGCGCTACCGCGTCGTCGCGCACGAGGGCCCGCACGCCGTGCCGGTGCTGGAGACCGTCGCGGGTCCTGACGTCGGGCCGGCGGCCGCGGTCGCCGAGCACGCCGCCGGCGCGGTCGTCGTGGGGGAGGGGGGCGAGCTCTACCCGGACGCCCTCGACGGCGCCGACGACGCGCCGCTCGTGCCCGACGCCGCCGTCCTCGCGCGGCTCGCGATCGCGCGCCGCGCCGCGGGGACGGACCAGCCGACCGAGCCGCTGTACCTGCGCCGCCCGGACGTCCACGAGGCCGCCGCGCGCAAGCGCGTGAGCGACACCGCGCCCGCCCCGGCGCCCGAGGGGTCCCGATGAGCGCGCGCCGCTACGAGATCCGCCTGCGTCCGCTCAGGGCGGCCGACCTCGACCGCGTCGTCGAGCTCGAGCGTGAGCTGTTCGGGCGCGGCGCCTGGACGTACGGGATGCTCGCGGACGAGCTCGCGGGCCTCGGGCGGTGGTACGTCGCCGCGGAGCCCGTGCGCCTCTACGCCGCCGGCCCGCAGCCCGTCGTCGGCTACGCGGGCCTGTGGTTCGACGGCGACGTCACCCAGGTCATGACCCTCGGCGTCGACCCGGCGTTCCAGCACCAGGGCGTCGGCTCCACGCTCCTGGAGGCGCTGATCGAGCGTTCCCGCGACCTCGGTGCGAGCGCGGTGCTGCTCGAGGTGCGGGTCGACAACGACCCGGCGCTCGCGCTCTACGCGAAGTACGGGTTCGAGCAGCTCGGCATCCGCAAGCGCTACTACCAGCCCGAGGACGTCGACGCCTACACGATGCGGCTCGAGCTCGGCGCTGCCGGGGCGCCCGGCGGGCCCGACGCGCCGGACTACGGCACCGCGCCCGACACCGGCGTCCTCGCGTGAGCGCGCCCGCGCCGCGGAGCCCTCGCACCGGCACGGCCGGGTCCGACGCCGGCCGTCGAGACCGCGTGCTCGTCGCCGCGCCCGACCTGGCGGAGGCGCTCGCGGGCGACCGCCCGCCCGTCGTGCTCGACGTGCGCTGGGCGCTCGGCGTCACCGACGGGCGCGAGCAGCACCGCGCGGGGCACGTCCCGGGCGCCGTCTACGTCGATCTCGAGACCGAGCTCGCGGCGCCGCCCTCGGCCGCGGCGGGCCGGCACCCGCTGCCCGACCCGGCCGACCTCCAGACCGCGGCGCGGCGCTGGGGCGTGCGTGCGGACCGACCGGTCGTCGTCTACGACGCCGTGGGCGGCACGTCCGCCGCGCGCGCCTGGTGGCTGCTGCGCTGGGCGGGTCACGACGACGTGCGCATCCTCGACGGCGGGCTCGCCGCCTGGCGGGCGGCCGGGCACGCGCTCGACGAGGGCGACGTGCGGCCCGAGCCGGGCGACGTCGTCGTCATGCCGGGCGGGATGCCCGTGCTCGACGCCGACGGCGCAGCCGACCTCGCGGCCTCGGGCGTGCTGCTCGACGCGCGCGCGGGCGAGCGGTACCGCGGCGAGGTCGAGCCGGTCGACCCGCGCGCGGGCCACGTCCCCGGCGCGGTGAGCGCGCCGACCACGGACAACCTCGCCGCCGACGGGACGTTCCTGGACGCGGCCGCGCTGCGTGCGCGGTTCGCGGCCCTCGGGGCGCTGCCCGGCGCGGACGACGCGCCCCCGGCCGTGGGCGTCTACTGCGGCTCCGGCGTGACCGCGGCGCACGAGGTCGCCGCCCTCGCGACGCTCGGCGTCGAGGCGGCGCTCTACGCCGGCTCGTGGTCGCAGTGGTCGAACGACCCGGCACGGCCCGTCGCGACCTGACCGCACCGCGCCGCGGACGCCGCGAGGCGGCACCCCGGTGGGGTGCCGCCTCGGCGGACGTGCGGGCGCGGCGGGGCCGCGGGGGGTCAGACGGTCGCGATGGCCTGCTCGGGCGCGAGGCGCGGCGAGCGCGGGTAGGGCGTGCCGACGCCGTCGGCCACGCCGACGTTGATGACGAGCATCGACTTCCAGCCGTTGTCGGCGAAGAACTCGGCGTCGATCCCGGCGCGGTCCATGCCGTTCATCGGGCCTGCGGCGAGGCCGGCGGCGCGCAGGCCGACGACGAGGTAGCCCGCCTGGATGTGCGCGTTGTCGCGCGCCATGCCGTCGCGGACCTCGGGGACGCCGTGAAGGTTGTCGCGCATGCCGGGCACGTGCGGGAACAGCGTGTCGAGGTGCTCGTGGAACGCGGGGTCGTACGCGACGACGAGCGACAGCGGCGCGTTCGCGACGCGCTCCTTGTTGCCGTCGTTCATGTGCGCGACGAGGCGCTCGCGGGCCTCGGGCGTGCGCACGGCCAGGATGCGCAGCGGGACGGTGTTCATGGCCGTCGGGCCCCACTTGACGAGGTCGTAGACCGCGGCGAGCTGCTCGTCGGTCACCTCGGCGTCGGTGAACTGCGCGGTGGTGCGCGCCTCGCGGAAGAGGCGGTCGGCCGTGGTCTCGTCGATCTGCAGGCTCTCGGGAGCCAGGGTGTCGGTGCTCATGACCGGGGCAACGGTTGAGCATTGAACCATCTTCCCGACAGACGGTGTGACGTGCGCGACACGGCGCGGTCCTCCCGCGCGCGCGACTACCCTGGACGCCATGGTTCCCTCTGTGTCCGTGAGGTCTCTGTGAGCGCCGGCGAGCCCCTGGTGCTCGGCATCGAGACGTCCTGCGACGAGACCGGCGTCGCGCTGGTCCGGGGTCGCGAGCTGCTCGTCGACACGGTCGCGAGCTCGATGGACGAGCACGCGCGCTACGGCGGCATCATTCCCGAGGTCGCGTCGCGCGCCCACCTCGAGGCCATGATCCCCACGATCGAGCGCAGCCTCGGCACGGCCGACGTCGACCTGTCCGAGGTCGACGCGATCGCCGTCACCGCGGGGCCGGGGCTCGTCGGCCCGCTGACGATCGGCGCGTCCGCCGCCAAGGCGCTCGCGCTCGCGCTCGGCAAGCCGCTCTACGGCGTCAACCACGTCATCGGCCACGCGGCCGTGGACGAGCTCGTGCACGGCGCGTTCCCGGAGCGCGTCATGGCGCTCGTCGTGTCCGGCGGGCACAGCTCGCTCCTCCTGGTCGACGACGTCGCGACGTCCGTCACCGAGCTCGGCTCGACGCTCGACGACGCGGCGGGCGAGGCGTTCGACAAGGTCGGGCGCCTGCTCGGCCTCCCGTACCCGGGCGGGCCGCACATCGACCGCCTCGCGCGCGAGGGCGACCCCACGGCGATCCGCTTCCCGCGCGGCCTCACGGCGCGCAAGGACCAGGAGAAGCACGCGTACGACTTCTCCTTCTCCGGCCTCAAGACGGCCGTCGCGCGTTGGGTCGAGGCCCGGCAGGACGCGGGGGAGGAGATCCCCGTGCACGACGTCGCGGCCTCCTTCGCGGAGTCCGTCGCCGACGTGCTCACCGCCAAGACCATCGCGGCGTGCGAGCGGCACGGCGTGTCGACGCTCGTCGTCGGCGGCGGCTTCAGCGCGAACTCGCAGCTGCGCGACATGGCCGCGAAGCGCTGCGCGGAGGCGGGCATCGAGCTGCGCATCCCGCCGATCCGCTACTGCACGGACAACGGCGCGATGATCGCCGCGCTCGGGTCCGCCGTCGTTCGGGCCGGCGTGGCGCCGTCGAGCCTCGACATCGGCGTGGACTCGTCGATGCCGCTGACCGTGACGCACGTGTGACCTCCGAGCCCGTCCTGACGCCCGACGAGGCGCTGCGCCGCGCGCACGCGTGGGCCCAGGCGGCCGCAGCGTCGCGCCCCGGGCCGGAGCGGGCCCAGGCCGAGCACGCCGCGGCGTACTGGTCGGCGCAGCACCGGGCGCTCCTCGCGACCGTGCCCGTCCCTGCCTACGGGACGCCGGCCGCGACGACCGTCGCGCTGTACGGCCAGCCCTCCGGCGTCCCCACGACCCAGCCCGCGTACGGGGCTCCGACGGCGACCGCACCCGCGTACGGGGCGTCCACCGTCTCGTGGGAGGTGCCGCGCCGCCGTCGGGGTCGTGCCGGGCGGGTGGTGATGTTCGTCCTGGTGCTCGTGGTGTCCGTCGTCGCGTACCTCGTCAACGGCGTGCGCGAGGCGCGGGACGACGGCGCGGTCCTGCCCACCGAGCAGGAGGGCGCCGTACCGCCCCCCACGGTCTGGGAGGACCCGAGCCCCGACGCGACGGCGTCGGCGACCGGCATGGAGGCCGCGTGGAAGGCGGGCGAGTACGCCGAGCCGCTGCCCGACCCCGTGCCGGGCGCGACGCAGACCACGCCCTTCCTGCCCGACCACCCCGACCCCACGGCCTGGCTGCTCGCCCTCAACCCCGCCAACGAGGGCGTGCAGGTCGTGTTCACCGACGACCCGACGCTCAACTGCGGCATGGAGCACGTCGCGGAGCACGACGCGTACGCGACCGGCTCGGCGGGCTGCTTCCAGCCCGCCCACCCGACCGTGCTGTTCGTGTGGTGGGGCGAGGACTCCGACCCGGCGACCAAGCAGGTGCTGCTCGCGCACGAGCTGTCGCACCTGCTCCAGTGGTGGCACGAGTTCGACCTGCTCCAGTCGGCCGTCGACTCGGGGTTCGCGGAGGACGAGGAGTGGACGCACGCGCTCGAGACCGACGCGACGTGCCGCGTGCTGTCGTGGGGCGGGTACTCGGAGGCGGCGGCGGACCGCACGTCGTCGCCGTGCGACACCGACGACTGGTCGCCGACGTGGCTCGCCGACCGCGCCGCGGACCTCGGCGTGGTCCTGCGCGACTACTGACCGTCCCCGGAGGACCGTCAGAGCGGGCGGCCCGCCCGCATCTCCGCGACGAGCGAGCGCACGACGGCGTCCAGCTCGCCCCCGTTGCGGCGCGCGACCGCGCGCTGGCGCTGGTAGGACGCGCCACGCCGCACGATCGTGCGCACGCCGTCGAGCTCGTCCAGGCACCCGAGGCGCGCGGCGACGGGCTCGAGCTCGACGAGCAGGCGCCCGACGGCGTCGGTCACGAGCTCCTCGTTGCCCTCGCGGTCGAGGATGATGATCGCGTCCATGCCGTAGCGCGCCGAGCGCCACTTGTTCTCCTGCGCGAACCAGGGCGGGATGCTCGGGAGCTCGCGGCCCTCGTCGAGCATCGTCGAGAAGTGCTCGACCAGGCAGTGCGTGAGCGCGGCGAGCGCGAGCAGCTCGGAGATGTTCGTGACGCCGTCGCAGATGCGCGTCTCGAGCGTGCCGAACTGCGGGGCGGGTCGCAGGTCCCAGCGGATCTCGTCGAACGCGTCGATGACCCCCGTGTGGAGCATGTCCGCGACGTAGCCCTCGAGCTCCTCCCACGTGCCGAACTGGAACGGGAGCCCCGCCGTGGGGAGCTGCTGGAACATGAGCGCACGGTTCGACGCGTACCCGGTGTCCTTGCCGCCCCAGAACGGCGAGCTGGCCGAGAGCGACTGCAGGTGGGCGAAGGTCGTGAGCATCGCGCGCTGGATCGGCAGCACCTTGGCGCGGTCCTCGATGCCGACGTGCACGTGCACCCCGTAGATGAGCATCTGCCGCCCCCACCACTGCGTGCGGTCGATGAGGGTGTTGTAGCGCTGCTTGTCGGTGACCTTCTGCTGCGCCCAGCGCGCGAACGGGTGCGTGCCCGCGCTCATGAGCTCCACGCGCAGCGGGTCGGTCACGGCCCGGAGCTCCTCGATCGACCGCTCGAGGTCGCGTCCCGCCTCGCCGACCGTGCGGCACACGCCGCTCACGACCTCGACCGTGTTGAGCAGCAGCTCCTGCTTGATGGACGGGTGCGTGCCCCCGTCCTCCGGGCGCACCGCGTCGAGGACCGTCTGGGCGACCTGGCGCAGGTCGCCCGAGTCGGCGTCGACGAGCGCGAGCTCCCACTCCAGCCCGACGGTCGAGCGCTCCGACCGCGCGAACGGGATCGCGGTACGCCGCGGCAGGGCGCTCACCGCGGGCCCCCCTGGGCATCGCTCTGCGGGGCGCCCGTCGAGGGGGCGGCGAGCGGCTCGACGACGAGGACCTGCTGGGACCCGCCCACACGCGTCAGGACGATCGTGGCGGTCGCGTCGCCCGTGAGGGCGAGCTGCCGACGGAGCTGCTCGGGCGTGACGGCCGTGCCGCGCTTCTTGATCGTCAGGCGTCCCACGCCGCGCTCGCGCAGGTAGGAGCGCAGCCGCTTGAGACCGAACGGCATCGTGTCGAGCACGCGATAGCCGCGTGCGAGGCCGTCCGCGAGCCCGGTCGCGTCGAGGGGCGCGGGGGAGTCGGTCGTCACGTAGGCGATCGTCCGGTCGAGCAGCCGCCCGCCGAGCCCGCGGGCCGCGTGGGCGACGAGCCCCGCACGGATGACCGCGCCGTCGGGCTCGTAGAGGTACTGCCCGACGCCTCCCACGTCGGGGACGACGTCGTGCTCGCCGGGGCGGTGGGCGACCCGGCGCGTCGTGGTGCGCTCGGTCCCGTCCGGCCCGGTCCACGTCGTGAGGACGAGCGCGGAGCGGCCCGGTCCCTCCGGCGCGAGCGGCCCGAACCAGAGGCCCGCCTCCACGACGTCGCCGTCGACCGAGACCCACTCGGTCTCGGCGTCCTCGGGCAGGCCGTCGTGCGGGATCCCGGGACCGACCTTGATGCCCACGGCGGGGACGCGATCGCGCAGCGCCCACACCGCGTCGAGCGGCGGGGCGTACGCCTTCGGGTCGAACACGCGCTTGCCGCCCCGCGTCCGTCGGGCCGGGTCGGCGTACACGCCCTCGATCCGCTCGCCCTCGAGGTCGAGCGCGAGCCCGTCGCCGTGGCGCACCTCGGCCTCGGGGAAGTGGCGCAGGTTCACGGTCGCGATCGCCGCGGTGAGCTCGTCGACGTCGGTCGCGAGGACCTCGAGCTCCGCGGCGGCGAACGCGAGGGCGTCGACGCCGATCCCGCTCGTGAGGTCGGCGACGCGCCGGATCCCCGCGTCCTGGTACCGCCGCGCGTGCAGGCCCGCGACGACGAGCCGGCTCGCCTGCTCCAGCCCCGCCTGCGTGAAGAGCATGCCGTCGGCGAACGCGCCGAGCTTGCCGCGGGCGGCCGCGCGCAGCCGCGACTGCGTGAGCGCCGCGGCGGCGAGGTCGGGATCGACGCCCTTCGCGCGCAGCCCCGCCGAGAGCACGAGCGCCTGCTGCTCGTCGTACGGGGGCAGCGCGCCGAGCAGCGCCCAGCCCTCGGGGCTGAGCAGCTTGGTCAGCGTGGCGGCGTCCATGGCGTCGATCCTTCCACGGGGGACGGGGACCCCGCGCAGCCGGGACCCGGATCGTCCCGAGGGGCGGACGTTGGCACTCGCCTTGACCGAGTGCTAACGGCGACCTAGATTTGAGGACGTGCCGCCACCGCTCGCGGAGGCGGCACCACGTGCGACCAGGCTGTCCGGCACCCGCGACGACGGCCAGCCGGTGCGCTCGACCCATCCGTTGCAGTTCTCACCGCGAAAGGGGAGGTCCGACGTGTCGGTCCCCATCAAGCCGCTCGAGGACCGGATCGTCGTGAAGGCCCTCGAGGCCGAGACCACGACCGCATCCGGCCTGGTCATCCCGGACACCGCCAAGGAGAAGCCCCAGGAGGGCGAGGTCCTGGCCGTGGGTCCGGGCCGTGTCGACGACAACGGCAACCGCGTCCCGCTCGACGTGACCGTCGGCGACAAGGTCATCTACAGCAAGTACGGCGGCACCGAGGTCAAGTACGGCGGCGTGGACTACCTGGTCCTGTCCGCGCGCGACATCCTCGCCGTGGTGGTCGGCTGACGCCGACCCGTTCCAGCAGCAGGGCCCGCGACCGTCCGGTCGCGGGCCCTGCTGCGTTCCGTGGCCGGTCGCCCCACCGTCTCCCACGGGTCGTGCGCACGTGCTCGCCCGGTACGACGTCGGACCGGTGCCGTGCAGGTCTGCTGGTGGTGCCGCGGCGTGCCGGTCAGCCGGTGCGGCGAGCGCCGCCGGCGAGGATCGCCGCCCGCTCGTCCTCGCTCAGGCCGCCCCACACCCCGTACGGCTCGCGCACGCGGAGCGACTGCTCGCGGCACTGCATCATGACGGGGCACGAGTGGCAGATCGCCTTCGCGGCCTCCGCGCGCCGTCGTCGCGTCGAGCCGCGTTCGCCCTCGGGGTGGAAGAACAACGTGTCGTCCGCGTCGCGGCACGAACCCTGGTACTGCCATTCCCACAGCTCCATGACGGGCCCGGGGAGCCTCGAGATCTCTGCCATGGCGAACAACCTACAAGCGTTGCAGAGGTTGTTCAAGTCCCCTGTGGTGAAAAAGTGAACGGGCAGGTCGCGACCGGTTCGAACGCGCCGATGTGGGTCACGCGGCGTCGAAGCGATCCATGGCACGCGGAGGGACTGGCGCGATGTTGACGCGATGGCGCGTTTGCGCGTGTGCTGAACAAATACTGCACAAGTCTGAAGCGAAGGGTGCAGGACTGTGACCTGGACGAGGTGGCGAGACCGGTGGCCGGTCGGCAGAATCGATCCATGACCTCCGTCCGGTCCGCCCCCGACCCCGAGGGAGCCCGACCGAGCATGTCCTCGAACCCCGGCCTCGCCGTCGCCGCCGTCGCGCGCCGGCTCGGTGTCGCGCCCGCAACCCTGCGGACCTGGGACCGCCGCTACGGCCTCGGCCCGTCCCAGCACCGCGCGGGATCCCACCGCCGCTACACCGACGACGACGTCGCGCGCCTGGTCGTCATGCGGCGCCTCACGCTCGACGGCGTCGCGCCCGCCGACGCCGCCCGCGCGGCCCTCGCGGCCGACGACGACGAGCTCGACGCGCACCGCGGCACCGTCTCGTTCGACGAGCACGGCGCCGAGGGCGGCGCGGACCTCGACGATGACCTCGACGCGGACGACGCCGCCGCCGAGCCGGCCCCGCCGTCACGCCCGTTCCTGCGGGCCGTGCCCGGGGGCGAGCCCGCGCGGGGAAGCGGGCCGCGTGCGCTCGGCGTGCGGGAGGCGCCGCGCCCGACGCGCGTCTCCGACGTCGTCGACGCCGCGATCGCCTACGACCAGCGCAACTGCGACCGGCTCCTGCGCATCCCCGCCGGTGGCGACCCCGCCACCTGGTGGTCCGACCTCGTCGAGCCGGCGCTCGAGCGGCTCGCCGAGCGCACGGTGCTCGCCGGTCCGGGAGAGGTCCCCGAGGTCGTCCTCGCCAACGCGACGCTGGGCGCGCTGCGCGAGTACACGCAGGCGAGCGAGGACGCGATCGTTGCGGCGGGCGGCCCGCCGCGCAACCACCCGAGCCGCATGCGCCGGATCGTCCTCGTCTTCGCGGCGCCCGACGAGCCGCTGCCGCTGGCCGCGCACGCCCTCGCGGCGTCGCTCGCGTCGCACGGCGCGATGGCCCGGATCGTCACGGGGCCGGCGAACGTCCACCGCACGCTCGAGATCGTCACGATGGTGCGGCCCTCCGCCGTCGCCATGGTGACGACCCAGGCGCGTCCCGACCTGGGGATCGTCCACGCCGCGCACGAGGCGAACCCGAGCCTGCCGTTCTTCGTCGGCCTGCCGAGCGACGAGGCTGCCGGCGACCTCCCGCTCGCTGCGACGGTGCACCGCGTGCGCAGCTTTCCCGGGCTCCTGCACGAGCTCCTGGCGGTCGTCCGCTGAGGTCTCGGGCGGCCGGTCTGCGGGGTGCCGGGCGCGGTTCGCGGCGGGAATACCGGAGAGCCCCGCGGCGTAGAATCCTGGTGTGACCGCCTCGCCCGTCCCCGCCGCCGCTCCCGACCGCGACCCCTTCGGTTTCCTGGGTCTCACCTACGACGACGTCCTGCTGCAGCCCGGTTACTCGGACCTGGCGCCGTCGGACATCGACACCACGACGCGCCTGACCCGCGAGATCTCGATCCGCGTGCCGCTCGTCTCGGCAGCGATGGACACCGTCACCGAGTCGCGCATGGCGATCGCGATGGCGCGCCAGGGCGGCATCGGCGTCCTGCACCGCAACCTCTCCATCGAGGACCAGGCGCTCCAGGTGGACCTGGTGAAGCGCACGCAGACGGGGATCATCGACAACCCGGTGACGATCGGCCCGGACGCGACGCTCGAGGAGCTCGACAAGACGGCGGGCGAGTACCGCATCTCCGGCTTCCCCGTCCTCGACGCCGAGCGCCGCCTCATCGGCATGGTCACCAACCGCGACCTGCGCTTCACGCCCGTCGCGGAGTGGGCCACGACCAAGGTCGACGAGGTCATGACGCCGCAGCCGCTCATCACGGGCCCGGCCGGCATCTCGCGCGAGGAGGCCACCGCGCTCCTGCGCAAGCACAAGCTCGAGCGTCTCCCGCTCGTGGACGCCGACGGCCGCCTCACGGGCCTCATCACCGTGAAGGACTTCGTGAAGTCCGAGCAGTTCCCGCAGGCGTCCAAGGACGGCCAGGGGCGCCTGCTCGTGGGCGCCGCCATCGGCTACTTCGGCGACGCATGGCAGCGCGCCACGACGCTCATCGACGCGGGCGTGGACGTGCTCGTCGCCGACACGGCGCACGGCAACGTCCGCATGCTCATCGAGATGGTCGCGCGCCTCAAGTCCGACCCGGCGACGCGCGACGTGCAGGTGATCGGCGGCAACGTCGCGACGCGCGAGGGCGCCCAGGCGTTCGTCGACGCGGGCGCGGACGCGGTCAAGGTCGGCGTCGGTCCGGGCTCCATCTGCACGACGCGCATCGTCACCGGCGTGGGCGTCCCGCAGGTCACGGCGGTCTACGAGGCGTCGCTGGCCGCGCGCCCGGCGGGCGTGCCCGTCATCGCGGACGGCGGCATGCGCCACTCGGGCGAGATCGGCAAGGCGATCGTCGCGGGCGCGGAGTCGGTGATGCTGGGCTCGATGCTCGCGGGCACCGAGGAGTCGCCGGGCGAGACGATCCTCGTGAACGGCAAGCAGTACAAGGCGTACCGGGGGATGGGCTCCATGGGCGCCATGTCCTCGCGCGGCAAGAAGTCCTACTCGAAGGACCGCTACTTCCAGGCCGAGGTCACGAGCGACGACATGATCGTCCCCGAGGGCATCGAGGGCCAGGTCGCGTACAAGGGCTCGCTCGGCACGGTCGCGCACCAGCTCGTCGGCGGTCTGCACCAGACGATGTTCTACGTCGGTGCGCGCACGGTCCCGGAGCTCCAGGAGAAGGGGCGCTTCATCCGCATCACGTCGGCGTCGCTCAAGGAGAGCCACCCGCACGACGTCCAGATGACCGTCGAGGCGCCGAACTACTCCGGCTTCTGAGGCGGCTCGCCGCCACGCGACGACGGCCCGGCGTCCGGCACCCTGCACGGGCCCGGGTGCCGGGCCGTCGTCGCGCGGCACGGGCGCCGTCAGGCGGGCGCGGGTGCGCCGTCGAGGCTCACGAGGCCATGACGCGCGTGTGCAGTGCCTGCACGGCGTACCGGGCGGCCCAGAACGCGCCGTGCTGCCACGCCGAGATCTCCGACATCCAGTCGCCCGCGAAGTACACGTTGCCCGCGCCCTGCTGGAGCTGCTTGAAGCGCGACGACTGCGTGTTCGGGTACGCCCACGCGCCCTCGATGTAGGGCACCTTGTGCCACGCGATGGAGAACGAGCTCTCGAGCTCGGTCCGGTACTTCTCGCCGTGGATCTTCACGCCCTGCTCGACGGCGCGCATCTCGCGCTGCCGCGGCGTCATGTCCGCGTAGGAGCGCGCGTTGGCGCCGGTGTTGTAGTACCCGACGACGAGGCCACGACGCTCGCCGTACCCGTAGGAGGGATACCAGACGTGGGCGAGGTCCATGTCGGTCTCCGTGATCCCGCCGAAGATCCGGTGGTCGTCCTCCCAGAACCGCGAGCGGTACTCGAGCCCGATCTTGCCCGCGGGCGACCCGACCGCGAACTCGCCCAGGGCGGCGTCGATGTCGGCCCCCCAGTTGGTGTCCCACCGCCGCATGAGCCCCGCGGGCGCGGCGACGATCGCGAAGTCCGCATCGATCTGGCGGGCCTTGCCGTTGTGGGCCGTGTAGGTGACGGTGACGCCGCTCGTGGTGTTCCGCACCCCGGTGACCGGCGAGCTGAACAGGACGTTCTGCTTGCCGATGGCCCGGACGAAGTAGTCGTAGGTCGTGTCCATGCCGCCCTTCGGCTGGAACATGAGCATCGACTGCTCCCAGTTGATCTCGAACGGGAAGTACTGCCCCACCTTCGACGCGAGCACCTCCGAGACCGTGCCGGGGCCGGGGAGCGGCGTGCCGTGCTCGTTCCAGGCGGACGGGTAGACGGAGTAGCCCCGGTTGTCCCCGCCGCGGTAGCTGCCGTCGGACTGCAGCGACCCCCAGGACCGGAGGAACGCGCGCAGGTTCTCCTTGTCCGCGGCCGTGAGCTTCTGGTCGAGCGCGCCCTGGTCGGTCGCGTAGCTCAGCAGCTCGGACGTGTAGCCGAAGACGTCCGCCTTGGCCGTGCGGTACCGGACCGGGTTGCCGGGGGTGGCGCCCGAGCGCTCGTTGTAGAGGTAGGCGTCCGCGTTCGCGTTGGTGAACACCTCGTAGGGGACGCCCAGCTCGCGCAGGTAGTCCATGGTGACCATCCACTGCGCGATGCGTCCGGCGCCCGCGTTCATGTACACGCCGTCGGAGAACCGTGCCTTCTGGGTGACGCCGTTGATGTCCGTCTCGGAGTCGCCCCCACGTATCGTCAGCGTCCGCCCGCCGGGCCGGTGCCGCGCCTCCAGCACCGTCACCCGGTACCCCGCCTTCTGCAGCTCGTACGCCGAGGCGAGGCCCGCGGGCCCGGCGCCCACGACGACGACCTTCTTGGCGGAGCGTCCCGTCAGGCTGAAGTCGCTGCCCCGCGGCGGTGTCCACGACTCGTTCCGCGGCTGGGCGGCGGCCGTCGGCGCGAGCCCGACAGCGCCCATCGTCGCGAACATGACGCCGGCGCTGGAGCCGACCCCGACGGCCTGGAGGAAGTTGCGGCGCGAGACGCCGGACGTCTTCTCGTCAGTGACCATGTGGCTGGAGCCCTCTCGTCCACGGCCCGACGGACGGACTGCCCGGCCCACGATGCCGGGTGCCGCCGTCAGCACCGCGGCCGACGCTAGGCACGCGTCGTCGCGAACGCGGGTCCGGCAGGTTTCGCGTCCGTCAACGCGCGGCGGCTCGCGTAAACGTCTCGTGTCGTCGCCGTCGCGCCGGGTCGCGGGACCGCGCGGCACGGGCGTCGCGCGACCGACGGGGCGGCGACGAGCGGACACGAGACCGTCACGGCCCGGAAACGGTCGGCGTCTAGCGTCGCCGCTCCGGTGGCCGTCCTGGCCGCCGGAGCGGGCGCCAGGGTGGCGCCCGTCGTCCCCGCCTGGAGGCCTGCATGAAGAACCGCACGAAGGTCGTCGTCGCTGTCGCCGTCACCGCCGCCGTGGCCGTCCCCGGCACCGCCGTCGCCGCAGGGAAGCTCTTCGAGCCGAAGCCCACCGAGTCCTTCTCGTTCGTCACCGGCGACACCCCGTCGATCGCCGACGGCGTCGCGTTCGGCAAGAACGTCGCCTGGTACAAGTCCTCGGGCCTCGGGCCCTCCGCGATGAACACGGCGTCGGGGGCAGGGGCCGAGGAGCGCTACATCCCCACCGACGTGTTCCCCGGCGGGGTGCTGCCGGCGGGGGTGACGATCACCGAGGCGCAGGGGATCAACGTCCTCATGCGGATCGGCGAGAACCTCGAGCGCGCCGGGCTGTCCTACGACGACGTCGTGTCCATGCGCGTGTTCCTCCAGAACCCCGCCGGGCAGGAGAAGATGGACTTCGCCGGCTGGAACCGCGCCTACCGGCAGTTCTTCGCCAACACGAACCTCGCGACCGGCAAGCCGATCGATGTCCAGCTCGGCTCGGCGACGACCGCCCCGATGGTCGTCAACGCCGCGCGCCCGTCGCGGTTCGCGCTCGAGATCGAGAACCTCCCCGTGAACGGCTGGCTCGTCGAGGTGGAGGTCGACGCCGTCTACCCGAAGTGACGCACGACGGGCCGGCGCCCCGGAGGGTGCCGGCCCGTCGCGGGGGAGGCGACTCAGTCGCGGAAGGTCTCGATGTTCGCGCCGAGCTCGCGCAGGCGCTCCGTGAGGCCCTCGTAGCCGCGCGCGATGATGTCGACGCCGCGCAGGACCGAGGTGCCCTTCGCCGCGAGCATCGCGAGCAGGATGACGACGGCGGGCCGCAGGGCCGGCGGGCAGCTCACCTCGGCACCGGACCAGCGCGTCGGGCCGGTGACCTGGAGCCGGTGGGCGTCCAGGAGCCGCACGTCGGCGCCGAGGCGCGTGAGGTCCGTGAGGTGGATGGCGCGGCCCTCGTAGACCCAGTCGTGGATGAGCGTCGTGCCGTGCGCGTTTGCCGCGATGACGGCGAAGAACGGCAGGTTGTCGATGTTGAGGCCCGGGAACGGCATGGGGTGGATCTTGTCGATCGGCGCCCGGAGCTCGCTCGGGTGCACGGTGACGTCCACGAGGCGCGTCCGGCCGTTGCGGGCCAGGTACTCGGGGCTCAGCGTGTAGCGCAGCCCCATCTCGGACAGCGTCGCGAGCTCGATCTCCATGAACTCGATCGGGACCCGGGCCACCGTGATCTCGGAGCCGGTGACGATGCCCGCGGTGAGCAGGCTCATGGCCTCGACCGGGTCCTCCGAGACGGCGTACTCCACGTCCACGTCGATCTCGGTGCGGCCGTGCACGCGCAGGGTCGTCGTGCCGATGCCCTCCACGCGGACGCCGAGCAGCTCGAGGTAGAAGCACAGGTCCTGGACCATGTAGTTGGGGCTCGCGTTGCGGATCGTCGTGACGCCGTCGCGGCGGGCCGCTGCCATGAGCGCGTTCTCCGTGACGGTGTCGCCGCGCTCGGTGAGCACGACCGACAGGTCCGTGCCCGAGGCCGGGGCCACCGTCGCGTGGTAGTTGCCGCCCGTCGCGGTGACCGCGAGGCCGAACGGCCGCAGCGCGATCATGTGGGGCTCCACGGTGCGCGTGCCGAGGTCGCACCCGCCGGCGTACGGGAGCTCGAACGTGTCCCGGAGCCCGAGCAGCGGGCCGAGGAACATGATGATCGAGCGCGTGCGCCGCGCGGCGTCGACGTCGATGGCGGCGAGGTCGAGCTGGTCCGGCACGACGATCTCGAGGTCGCGCCCGCCGGTCGTCCAGGTCGCCCGGACGCCGATCGAGCGGAGCACGTCGACGATGCGGTCGACCTCCACGATGCGGGCGACGCCGCGCAGCGTGGTGCGGCCCCGGTTGAGCAGCGACGCGCACAGGAGGGCGACCGCGCCGTTCTTGGAGGAGTTGACCTCGATGCGCCCGGACAGCGTGTGGCCGCCCTGGACGCGCAGGTGCGCGTGCTTGGGCCCGCCGAGGCTGATGATCTCGGAGTCGAGCGCGAGGCTGATGCGGTTGAGCATCTCCAGGCTGAGGTTCTGGGCGCCCTGCTCGATGCGGTGCACGGCGCTCTGGCTCGTGCCGAGCCGCTCGGCGAGCTGGGTCTGCGTGAGGCCCCGGTTCTGGCGGGCGCCGCGGATGAGCGCGCCGACCTGCGTCAGAGGGGCGTCGTCGATCACTGTCATGCGAGCGACGATAACTCATGGATGAGATATTCACGCGTCGGCGCCGCGCAGTCGTGGCGAGATCACGCGTTCGTCACACGATCTCCATCCGTGTCGTGAGATAGGTGGCGGCCGGGTGCGCCCGGGCCTCGTGCCGGGCTCGTCGGCGGGCACGTCCGCTACGAGGGCCAGCGGCCGTCCGCGCCGGCCCCGACGTAGGGCGGCTCGCGCTCGGGGTCCAGCGCGTCGACCCAGCGTCGGTGCGCCGCGACCTGGAGGTCGTGGAGGGCGTCGGGGCCCAGGGCGCCGAGGTCCGGGAAGGCGCGCCCGAGGGCGTCCAGGAGGTCCAGCGTGGCGAGGACGTCGGCGTCCGCGGTGTGCAGGGGGCCGACGTCGAGCACCTCGTAGCGCGCGCAGAGGTCGACGAGCCGGCGCTTGCCCTCGCGGGCCGGGTCCCACGCGCGGTCCAGCACGAGCGGGTCGAGCACCGGGCGCACGGGGCGGCCCAGCCGGGCGGCGAGCGTCGGCAGGCCGTGGCGGACGAGCTCCGCGTCGAGGAGGGACAGGTCGAACGCGGCGTTGTACGCGACGATGGGCACCCCGTCGCGCTGGGCGTCGACGAGGAGCGTCGCGATCTCCTCCAGCGCGGTCGCGGGCGCGACCCCGTGGGCGACCGCGTGCGCCGTCGTGACGCCGTGGATCGCCGTCGCCTCGGCGGGGATCTCGACACCGGGGTCGAGGAGCCACGTGCGCACGTGCGTCGAGCCGGGCTCGCGCAGCACGAGCGCGGCGGTGACGATCCGGTCGACGTCCACGTCGACGCCCGTGGTCTCGGTGTCGAGACCGAGGAGCGGTCCCGCCGTCCAGGGCGTCGTCGTCATGGTCCACCTCGGGTCTCGCTCGGGTCCCGGTGCTCGTCGCGCCCGGTGCCGCCGGACGTCCCGGCGACGAGCGTCACCCTGCCAGCGCCCACCCACAGGGCGGTCGTGCCGGTGGCGGGTTCGGCCCGCCGGTAGGCTGGCCCGGTGAGCAACGAGATCGAGATCGGACGTGGCAAGCGCGGTCGGCGCGCGTTCTCCTTCGACGACGTCGCGGTCGTGCCCTCCCGGCGCACGCGCGACCCGAAGGAGGTGTCGGTCGGCTGGCAGATCGACGCGTACCACTTCGAGCTGCCGATCCTCGCGGCACCCATGGACTCGGTGATGAGCCCGGCCACGGCCGTCGCGCTCGGCAACCACGGCGGCCTCGGCGTGCTCGACCTCGAGGGCCTGTGGACCCGCTACGACGACCCCACCGCCCTGCTGGAGGAGATCGCGACCCTCGAGCCGCTCGAGGCGACGCGGCGCATGCAGGAGATCTACGCGGAGCCCATCAAGCCCGACCTCATCACGCAGCGCCTCAAGGAGATCCGCGCCGCGGGCGTCACGGTCGCGGGCGCTCTGTCGCCGCAGCGCACCCAGGAGCACTACCAGACCGTCGTCGACGCAGGCGTCGACCTCTTCGTCATCCGCGGGACGACCGTCTCGGCGGAGCACGTCTCGGGCGTCGCGGAGCCGCTGAACCTCAAGCGGTTCATCTACGAGCTCGACGTCCCGGTCGTCGTCGGTGGTGCCTCCACGTACACCGCGGCGCTGCACCTCATGCGCACGGGCGCCGCGGGCGTCCTCGTCGGCTTCGGCGGTGGGGCCGCGCACACCACGCGCGTCTCGCTCGGCATCCACGCGCCCATGGCGACGGCGGTCGCGGACGTCGCGGCCGCGCGCCGCGACTACCTCGACGAGTCGGGCGGCCGCTACGTGCACGTCATCGCCGACGGCGGCGTCGGCCGCTCGGGCGACCTCGTCAAGGCCGTCGCGTGCGGCGCGGACGCCGTGATGATCGGCGCCGCGCTCGCGCGGGCCGAGGAGGCGCCGGGCCGAGGCTGGCACTGGGGCTCCGAGGCGCACCACGCGCAGCTCCCGCGCGGCGAGCGCGTGCGCGTCGGCACCGCCGGGACGCTCGAGGAGATCCTCTTCGGCCCCGGCCGCCAGGCCGACGGCACCCTGAACCTCGTCGGTGCGCTGCGCCGCGCGATGGCGACGACCGGCTACTCCGACCTCAAGGAGTTCCAGCGCGTCGAGGTCGTCGTCTCGCCGTACCAGCCTCGCTGAGCCGCGCCGTGACGGGACGGGTCGCGGACGGACCCCGGCTGACCCGCGCGGGCGACGGTGTGCCCGACGTGGTGCCGGACGTGGTGCCCGACGGCGGCCGTGCCGGGACGGGCGCGGACGTCGTGTTCGCGGAGGTCGCGGACGACGACGTCGAGGCCGTCGTCGCGCTGTGGCGCACGTGCGGGCTCACCCGGCCGTGGAACGACCCGTACCGCGATCTCGCGGACGCGCGGCTGGGGGAGACGTCGACGGTGCTCGTGGGCCGGGCGACGCGCGACCTCCCGGAACCGGCGCCCGACGACGGCGAGGCGGGCGGCGCGGTCCGCGCAGGCGAGGTCGTCGCGTCGGCGATGGCCGGCGTCGACGGGCACCGCGGCTGGCTCTACTACGTGGCCGCCGACCCGCGTCTCCAGGGCATCGGCACGGGGCGGGCCACCGTCGTCGCGGCGGAGGCGTGGCTCGCCGCGCAGGGGGCGCGGGCGGTGCGGCTCATGGTGCGCTCGACCAACGTCGCCGTCCGCGGCTTCTACGAGCGCCTCGGCTACACCGACCAGGAGTGCGTCGTGCTCGGCCGACCGCTCGGCGCGCCGGACGCGCGCGACGCCGGACGATGACGCCCGGCCCCGCCTGGGCGCCGTCCGCCGACGACCTGGCCGCGCTGGAGGCCGAGCACCGCGCGCGGGTCCGGGCGCTCGACCCGCTCGTCGCGGTCCCGGACCTGGGCGCGGCCCCGGGGGACGAGCGCCTGCTCGCCGTCCGGCTCCCCGACGGGTCGAGGGCCGCGGGCCTCGTCACGGTCGGCGACGTCGGCGCCGACTCCTCGGCCGCGCTGTTCCGCCCGCTGCGCGAGCACCGGCTGCGTGCCCGGGTAGCGGGACCGGACGTCCCGGGCGCGGTGGCGGCGCTCCTCTCGGCGTGGTCCGAACGCGTCGCGCAGGACCCGGGCACTCCGCCCGACGGCGACGGCGTGCCCCAGGTGGGACCCGCTCCGCGCGACCACGGGATGGTGCTGCTCTGGCCGAGCCGGGACGTCGGGGCGGTCGCGGCGCTCGCCGCGCACGGCATGCGCCCGACCGTGCACCTCGCCGCGCGCCGCGGGACGGCGCCGGGTGCGGCAGGACACGGTCCGGCAGGCCTGGTGGTGCGTGACGCGACGCCCGACGACGTCCCGGCGCTCGTCGAGCACCAGCTCGCCGAGCTCGCGTACGACGAGCTCGTGGGCGCCGCCCGGGTGCGGCCCGGAGCCCGGGAGCACCTCGCGACCCAGGTCGCGGGTGCGGTGGCGAACCCGGCCACGACGTTCCTCGTCGCGACGGCGCCGCCGACGGACGTCCGCGGGACCGGGGACCGGGCCGAGGAGGTGCTGGGCGTCGTCGCGGTCGAGCCGCCGGAGCGGTCGGGCGCGGTCGCCGGGACGGTCACGACCAGGCCGGTCTCCTACCTCGTGCTGCTGCACGTGACAGGCGCCGCACGCGGCGCCGGGGTCGGCGGCACGCTCGTCGACGCGGCGCTCGCGCGCGTCCGGGACCGTGTCGGGGAGGACGCGGTCGTGCTCCTGCACCACGGCGTCCTCAACCCGCTCTCGGCACCCTTCTGGGCGCGCCGGGGCTTCCGCCCCGTGCTCACGACCTGGGAGCTCCCCGTCTCGGGCACTGTCGGTCCGACGACGTAGCCTGTCCCCATGACGAGCTCATCCGGCACCCCCGGCACCGGTCCTGGCGAGGGCGCCGCGCTGGACGGCCCGATCGACCCCGAGAACCCGGCCGCGACCTACGTGCTCGAGCCCGAGGTCGTCGCCCCCCTCGCGCAGCGCGTCGTCACGGGCAACGAGGCGGGCATGCACCGCTCCGTCCTGCCGTTCACGGGTGCGCCACTCGCCGCGTTCCCGGTGTCCTCCGTCGAGGACGTCGCGCGAGCGGTCGACCGGGCACGGGCGGCCCAGCCCGCCTGGGCGGCGCGCTCCGTCCGGGAGCGCGCGGCCGTGCTGCGCCGCTTCGGCGAGCTCGTGCTCGCGCGGCAGTCGGACGGGCTCGACCTCATCCAGATGGAGTCCGGCAAGTCGCGGCGCAGCGCGTTCGAGGAGGTCGCGGACGTCGCGATCCTCACGCGCCACTACGCCCGGCGCGGGCCCCGCTACCTCGCCGACCGCCGCGCGCCGGGCATGCTGCCCGTGCTGACGGGCACGCGCGTGCACCGTCGCCCGGTGGGCGTCGTCGGCGTGATCGCACCGTGGAACTACCCGCTGACGCTCGCGTTCGCCGAGGCCGTGCCCGCGCTCGTGGCGGGGAACGCCGTCGTGCTCAAGCCCGACCCGCAGACGACGCTCACCGCGCTGTGGGGCGCCGAGCTGCTCGAGGAGGCGGGGCTGCCTGCCGACCTGTTCCTCGTCGTCGCGGGCGGCGGCGACGTCGGGGCGGCGGTGACCGACCACGTCGACCACATCGCGTTCACCGGCTCGACGGCGACGGGCCGCAAGGTCGCCGCGCGCGCGGGGGAGCGGCTCATCGGCGCGACCCTCGAGCTCGGCGGCAAGAACCCCCTCTACGTCGCGGCGGACGCCGACGTGCGCGCCGCGGCGCGCGGCGCGGTCCGCGCGTGCTTCTCCAACTCGGGCCAGCTCTGCGTCTCGATCGAGCGGATCGTGCTGCACGAGGACGTCGCCGACGCCTTCCTCGACGAGTTCGTGCCGCTCGTCCGCGAGATGCGCCTCGGGGCCGGGCTCGACTACTCCGCCGACATGGGGTCGCTCACGTCGCAGGCGCAGCTCGACCGCGTCGTCGCGCACGTCGAGGACGCCATCGCGCGCGGGGCACGCGTCCTCGCGGGCGGCGTGCACCGTGCGGACATCGGACCGTGGTTCTACGCGCCCACGGTCCTGGACGACGTGCCCGACGACGCCGCGTGCGCCCGGGAGGAGACGTTCGGCCCGGTCGTGTCGGTGCGGCGGGTCGCGAGCGACGACGAGGCCGTCCGCGTCATGAACGACTCGGAGCTCGGGCTCAACGCGAGCGTGTGGACGCGCGACGTCGCGCGGGGCCGCCGGATCGCGGCCCGCGTGGAGGCCGGGACCGTCAACGTCAACGACGGCTACTCCGCCGCCTGGGGTTCGGTCGGCGCGCCGATGGGCGGGTTCAAGGCGTCCGGCCTCGGGCGTCGGCACGGCCGCGAGGGGATCGAGGCGCTCACGGAGGCGCAGACGATCTCCGTGCAGCGCGGCGCCAACCAGGGCCTTACGCTCGACACGCTCTACGGGATCGGCGGCGAGCTCCCCAGCAAGGTGCTCACGACCGCGCTCGACGCGATGCGGAGGCTGCGCCTGCCCTGACCGCGCCGCCGGCGTGCCGCGGCGCGTCCTCAGCGGCGCACGGCGTCGAGCACGGCCTTCGTCGCCGCGGGCACCTCGCGGACGCGGTAGAGCACGGCCTTCCACGGCTCCACGCTCGCCGCGCTGACCCCGATCCCGACGGCGTCGAGGCCCGCGACGCGGCACGAGAAGAGCGTGCGCGGCAGGTGGTAGCCCTGCGTGACGACCACGGCCGTGCCGACGCCGAACTCCGACACCGCGCGCGTGCACGTCGCGTGCGTGTCGAAGCCCTCGCGGTCGAGCAGGATCGCGTCGTCCGGGACGCCCCGGTCGAGCAGCCACGCGCGCATCGACTCGGGCTCGTCGTAGTCGTCGTGCGCGTCGCCGCTCACGAGGACGACGGGCGCGACGCCACGGGAGTACAGCTCCGCGGCCGCGTCGAGCCGACGGCGCAGGTACGTGGACGGCGACCCGTCGGGTCGCAACCCCGCGCCCGGGACGACGATCGCGTCGCTCGGCGGCGCGTCGGCCGGGTCGGCGACGTGCGCGCGCCCGACGCCCTGCACGACGGCGAACGGCGCCAGCACGAGCACCGCCAGACCGGCCGCGACCCAGACCGTCGCGCGCCGCCGCCGCGACCAGCGCGGGCGACGCCGCAGCGACCGACCGGAGGACCGCGCCACCGACGGGGACGCGTCGGACGGGGAAGAGGCGGGCGGCGCCGGTTCGTCGGTCACGGCCCGACCCTAGCGCTGCCGGGGCGTCGAGCGAGCGATCGTGGCCGACCGAGCAGGCGATCGTGTCCCGTCCGCCGTCCAGGACGGACCGGGACTACCACCTGCTCGGCACGTTCCGGGGGAGAGAGTCAGGCGAGGGCGGCGAGCTCGTCGGTGAGGTTCGCGCTGGCGCGGTCCTCCCACAGCGTGGCGCCCTGCGGGGTGCGGAAGAGCGCACCGCCCGCGAGCAGGCCGCGCAGGACGGCGGCGCGACCGGTGCGGAAGGCGTCGTCGGGGACGTGCGCGTACTCGGCGCGGACCTGCCGGACGTAGCGCGTGTACCGGTCCGGCGCGGAGCCGAGGATCGCGAGGTCGGCGTCGGACACGAGCGCGCCCGGCCCGTCGCCCGCCGCGGGGGAGTGGTCCGTCGTCACGAGCACGAGCCGGACGACCTCCGCCACGGCCGCGGCGTGGAGGTGGCCCGCGAGCCGGGCTTCCGCCAGGTCGGCGGACCGTTCCTCGTCGCGACCCGCCTCGCCGTCGTGCACGGCGTCGTGGAACCACAGCGCGAGCTGGGTCACCGCGGTGCTCCCCGGCGCGTCGAGCGAGCCGTCGTCCGTCGGCCTGCCCGACGCCGCACCGCCGCCCGCCCGCCCGGGCGCAGCGACGTCGTCGGGCACCCCGGGCGCGCGCCCCTCCAGGAGCGCGAGCGAGTCGAGCGCGTGCACCAGGTGCTCGGGTCCGTGGTAGACGCGGTGCGGCTCGTGCCAGCGCTCGACGAGGTCCACGCCGACGTCCCGGGCCCCGGGCAGCAGCGCGTCCCAGCGGGCGAGCAGCGCGTCGGCCTTCGCCGCGCGCCGCGCCCGGCCCGGCACGCGTAGCCCGGACGACCCGAGCCTCCGGGCGAGCTCGCGCCCGCCGACGGGGACGGCACCCGCCGCCACGGCGACGTCGTACCGCTCGGCGGCGACGTCGTAGTGGTCGAGGTCGAACGCGCGGCGGCTCACGCCGATCGAGGCCGCGAACGCGTGCAGCTCCGCCAGCGAGGCGTCCGACACGAGATGGCTGAACAGCGTCCCGTGCGCGGGCCACGCGGGCGGGTCGATGAGAACGGTCACCACCCGAGCATGCCACCGGCCGGTGAGCCGACGCGCGGGCGTCGGCTCACCGGCCGGGGAGCGGCCTGAGCCGCGTAGGTGTCACCCGGAGGAGCCCGGGCGTGCGGGGATCAGCCGGCGCGCGAGGCCGCCTCGACGACCTCGACCGACTGGCGCGCGATGGCGAGCTCCTCCATCGTCGGGACCACCATGACGAGCGTGCTCGTCCAGTCCGGCGAGATGACGCGCGGCTCGCCGGAGTCGACGGCGTTGCGGTCCGGGTCGACTGCGAGGCCGAGCGGCTCGAGCCCCTCGACGACGGCGGCGCGCACCTCGGCGTCGTGCTCGCCGACGCCCGCGGTGAAGGCGACGACGTCCACGCGGCCCAGCACGGCGGCGTACGCGCCGACGTACTTGCGCAGCCGGTGGATGTACACGTCGAACGCGAGGCGGGCACCCTCGTGGCCGGCCTCCATGAGCCGGTGCAGCTCGCGGAAGTCGTTCACGCCGGACAGCCCCTTGACGCCCGAGCGCTTGTTGAACAGGTCGTCGATCTCGTCGATGCTCATGCCCGCGTTGCGCGCGAGGTGGAACACGACCGCGGGGTCGATGTCGCCCGTGCGCGTGCCCATGACGAGGCCCTCGAGCGGGGTGAGGCCCATCGACGTCTCGACCGGCACGCCGCCCTTGACGGCCGACGCCGAGGCGCCGTTGCCGAGGTGCAGGACGATCGTGTTGAGACCCTCGATCCGGCGCCCGAGGACGCGCGCGACCTTCCCGGACACGTACTGGTGGCTCGTGCCGTGGGCGCCGTAGCGGCGGATCGCGTACTTCTCGGCGACCTCGGCGTCCAGGGCGTACGTCGCGACGTGCTGCGGCAGCCGCTGGAAGAACGCGGTGTCGAACACCGCGACGTGCGGCACGTCGCCGAGCAGCGACCGCGCGACCTCGATGCCCTTGACGTTCGCCGGGTTGTGCAGCGGCGCGAGCGGGGACAGCGAGCGGATCCGCTCGAGCACGCCGTCGTCGACGAGGACCGGGTCGGCGAACAGCGAGCCGCCCTGCACGACGCGGTGCCCCACCGCGTACACGTCGGCGTCCGAGAGCGTCGGGCCGACCTCGTCGAACATGCTCAGCGCGATGCGCAGCGCGTGCCCGTGGTCCGCGACGGGCTCCTCGCGCGTCGTCGTGTTCCCGGCGAACCGGTGCTTGATGATCCCGGACTCCTCGCCGATGCGCTCGATCGTGCCCGCGGCGATCGCCTCGCCGCCGACGGGGTTGACGAGCTGGTACTTGAGCGAGGACGACCCCGAGTTCATGACGAGCACGGACCCGTGCGCGCCGTACGCGCTGTAGGGGTTGGGGCGCTCGCCCTCGGGCAGGATCGTCATGACGTGGCTCCCTGGGAGTCAGAGGTGGGGTCGGCGGCGTCGGCCGGGGCCTGCGCCTGGATCGCGGTGATCGCGACGGTGTTGACGATGTCCTGCACGAGCGCGCCGCGCGAGAGGTCGTTCACCGGCTTGTTGAGGCCCTGGAGGACCGGGCCCACCGCGACGGCGCCCGCCGAGCGCTGGACCGCCTTGTAGGTGTTGTTGCCCGTGTTGAGGTCCGGGAAGATGAACACGGTCGCGCGCCCCGCGACGTCCGAGCCCGGCATCTTCGACGCCGCGACGGACGCGTCGACGGCCGCGTCGTACTGGATCGGGCCCTCGACGAACAGGTCGGGGCGCCGCTCGCGCACCAGCGCGGTGCCCCGGCGCACCTTGTCCACGTCGGCCCCCGAGCCGGACTCGCCGGTCGAGTACGACAGCATCGCGACCCGCTGGTCGACGCCGAACTGCTGCGCCGTCGCCGCCGAGGAGATCGCGATGTCCGCGAGCTGCTCCGCCGTCGGGTCGGGGATGACCGCGCAGTCGCCGTAGACGAGCACGCGGTCCTGGAGGCACATGAGGAACACGGACGAGACGACGGACACGCCCGGCTGGGTCTTGATGATCTCGAACGACGGCTTGATGGTGTGCGCCGTCGTGTGCTTCGCGCCCGACACCATGCCGTCCGCGAGCCCGAGGTGGACCATCATCGTGCCGAAGTAGGACACGTCCTGGACGCGCTCGCGCGCCTCCTCGAGCGTCATGCCCTTGTGCGCGCGCAGCCGCTGGTACTCCGCGGCGAACCGCTCGACGAGCTCCGGGTCGTGCGGGCTGACCACGTGCGCGGCGTCGATGTCGAGGCCGAGCTCGGCCGCGCGGGCGCGGACCTTCTGCTCCTCGCCGAGGATCGTCAGCTCCGCGACCTGGCGGCCGAGCAGCGTGGACGCGGCGCGCAGGATGCGGTCGTCGTCGCCCTCGGGCAGCACGACGTGCTTGCGGTCCGCGCGGGCGCGGGACAGCAGCTCGTACTCGAACATCAGCGGCGTGACGACCTCGGGCCGCGGCACGTCCAGCCCCGCGAGGAGCGCCGCGCCGTCGACGCTCTGCTCGAACAGCGCGAGCGCCGTGTCGACCTTGCGCTGCGACTCCTTGGTCACGCGGCCCCGGGCGCTCGCGGCGGCGCTCGCCGAGCGGAACGTCCCGAGGTCGGTGCGGATGATCGGCAGGCTGGGGTCCAGGTCGGCCACGAGGCGCGCCGTCGACTCGGGCGGGAAGAACCCGCCGTTGAGGATGACGCCCGCGAGCGACGGGAAACCGGACGCCGAGTGGGCGGCGAGCAGACCGATGAGGATGTCCACCCGGTCGCCGGGCGTGATGACGACGGCGCCGTCGGTGAGCCGGTCGAGCAGGTGCTCGAACGACATGGCGCCGACGAGCAGGTCGGTCGCCTCGCGCGCGAGGAGCTCCTCCTCGCCGAACGCGAGCGTCCCACCCACGGCCTCCATGAGGATCCGCACGGTCGGGGCGTCGAGGAACGGGTCCTCGGGCACCGCCCAGCCGGGCAGCCGGGCGCCCGGGGCGGGCTCCGCCGTCGGGCCCGACGGCGTCCCCGCCCCCGTGAGCGGCTCGCCGTCCGGGCCGAGCGACCCGAGCAGCGCGCGCACCGCGTCGAGGTCGTCCGGCTGGACGCGGTTCGCGACGACGCCGATGGGCTGCGCGTGCTGCGAGCGCAGCTCGGCGACGCTCACCTCGATGAGGTTGCCCACGGCGTCGGGCGTGCGGCCCTTGCCGGAGACCACGAGGAGGACCGGCGCGCCGAGGTTCGCCGCCACGCGTGCGTTGAACGACAGCTCGGTCGGCCCCGCGACGTCCGTGTAGTCCGTCCCGACGACCACGACGAAGTCGCACTGGCGCGCGACCTCGTGGTAGCGCGCCACGATCTGCGACAGCGCGCCCTCGGGGTCGGCGTGGACGTCCTCGTACGTGACGCCGATCGCCTGCTCGGCGGTGACGTCCACGCCGTCGTGCGCGAGCAGGAGCTCGAGCACGTAGTCCTGCACGTCCGGACCGACGGCCCGGGTGACCGGCCGGAAGACCCCGACCCGCTGGACCTTGCGGACCAGCAGGTCGAGGACCCCCAGCGCGATCGTGGACTTGCCCGTCTCGCCCTCGGGCGAGGTGATGTAGATGCTGCGAGCGGTGTCGCTCACTCGTTGTCTCCTCCGGTGTCCTGCACGGCGGCGCTCGCGCCGTTGTACTGCGGGCCACCCTCCTCGGTCGCCGTCTCGCCGACGTCCGGCCACACCCAGTCGCGCACCTCGGGGATGTCCTCCCCGTGCTCGCGGGTGTACTGCCGGGCCGTCAGCCGCGCGTCGACCATCTCCTGACGCAGACCCGCGTAGGTCGAGCGCAGGGACGGCACACGGTCGATGACGTCGATCACCAGGTGATAGCGGTCGATGTCGTTGAGCATGGCCATGTCGAACGGGGTGGTGGTGGTGCCTTCCTCCTTGTAGCCGCGCACGTGGATGTTCGCGTGGTTGGTGCGGCGGTACGTGAGGCGGTGGATCAGCCACGGGTAGCCGTGGTAGTTGAAGATGACTGGCTTGTCCGACGTGAAGAGCGTGTCGAAGTCCTTGTCCGACAGGCCGTGCGGGTGCTCGTTCTCGTCCTGGAGCCGCATGAGGTCCACGACGTTGACGACCCGGACCTTGAGGTCGGGGATGCGGCGGCGCAGGATGTCCGCCGCGGCGAGCACCTCGAGCGTCGGCACGTCACCCGCGGAGCCCAGGACCACGTCCGGGTCCTCGCCCTCGACCTCGGTGCCGGCCCACTCCCAGATGCCCAGCCCGCGCGTGCAGTGCGCGATCGCCTGCTCCATGGACAGGAACTGCGGCGCCGGCTGCTTGCCCGCCACGACGACGTTCACGTACTGGCGAGAGCGCAGGCAGTGGTCGTAGGTGGACAGAAGAGTGTTGGCGTCCGGCGGCAGGTACACGCGGACGATCTCGGCCTTCTTGTTCACGACGTGGTCGATGAAGCCCGGGTCCTGGTGGCTGAAGCCGTTGTGGTCCTGGCGCCACACGTGGCTCGAGAGCAGGTAGTTGAGGCTCGCGACCGGCCGGCGCCACGGGATGTGGTTGGTGACCTTGAGCCACTTCGCGTGCTGGTTGAACATCGAGTCGACGATGTGGATGAAGGCCTCGTAGCTCGTGAACAGGCCGTGGCGCCCGGTGAGCAGGTAGCCCTCGAGCCAGCCCTGGCACTGGTGCTCCGAGAGCATCTCCATGACCCGGCCCGCGCGCGCGAGGTGCTCGTCGACGTCGGGACCGAAGAAGTCGGCGTTCCACTGCTTGTCCGTGACCTCGTAGACCGCCTGGAGCCGGTTCGACGCGGTCTCGTCCGGCCCGAAGATCCGGAAGTTGTCCGGGTTCAGCCGCACGACGTCGGTCAGCCACTGCCCGAGGACGCGCGTCGACTCGGCGATCGCGCTGCCCGGTCCCTTGACGTCCACGGCGTAGTCGCGGAAGTCCGGGAGCCGCAGGTCCTTGAGCAGCAGACCGCCGTTGGCGTGCGGGTTGTCGCTCATGCGCAGCGTGCCCTCGGGGGCGAGCGCGGCGATGTCGTCGCGCAGGCGGCCGTCCTCGTCGAACAGCTCGTCGGCCCGGTAGGACTCGAGCCAGCCGCGCAGCACGTCGAGGTGCTCCGGGGTGTCCCGCGCGCTCGCGAGCGGCACCTGGTGCGCGCGCCACGAGTCCTCGGTCTTCTTGCCGTCGATGACGGGCGGGCACGTCCAGCCCTTGGGCGTGCGGAAGACGATCATGGGCCACGCAGGACGCTCGTCGCTCCCCGCCGCCGCGTCGGCCTTGATCTGCGCGATGTGGTTGAGCACCTCGTCGAGGAGCTTCGCGAAGCGCTGGTGCACCTCGAAGTGGTCCTCGCCGTCGAACCCGCCCGTGAAGAAGTAGGGCGTGTGGCCGTAGCCGATCATGAGGTCGCGCAGCTCGTCGTCGCTGATGCGCGCGAGCACCGTGGGGTTGGCGATCTTGTACCCGTTGAGGTGCAGGATCGGCAGCACGACGCCGTCGTTGCGCGCGTTGACGAACTTGTTGGAGTGCCAGCTCGTCGCGAGCGGGCCCGTCTCCGCCTCGCCGTCGCCCACGACCGCCGCGACCAGCAGGTCGGGGTTGTCGAACGCGGCGCCGTAGGCGTGGGAGAGCGCGTAGCCCAGCTCGCCGCCCTCGTGGATCGACCCGGGGGTCTCGGGCGCGACGTGGCTCGGGATGCCGCCGGGGAAGGAGAACTGGCGGAAGAGCCGGCGCAGGCCCTCGGTGTCCTGCGTGATGTCCGTGTACGTCTCGGAGTACGTGCCCTCGAGGTACGCGTTCGCGACGAGGCCGGGACCGCCGTGACCGGGGCCCGCGACGTAGATCGTGGACTGGCGGCGCTGCGCGATCGCGCGGTTGAGGTGCGCGTAGAGGAAGTTGAGGCCGGGCGTCGTGCCCCAGTGGCCCAGCAGGCGCGGTTTGACGTCGTCGCGGTCCAGCGGCGTGCGCAGCAGCGGGTTGTCGAGCAGGTAGATCTGCCCGACGGACAGGTAGTTCGCCGCGCGCCACCAGGCGTCGACGCGACGCAGGGTGTCGTCGTCGAGCGGGGCGACCTCGGCGGGTCGCCAGGCGGTGGACTCGGTGGCGGTGGTCGTGCTCATCTCACGCTCCTGCAGGGGGAAGGGTTCGTGAACGACTACGGCTTCATACAACCGCATCGACCGAGGCCCTGCACGGTTCGTGACGGCCCCGGGCGGTGTGACGTCCGCCCGGGACCGCAGAAAAGGTCCTAGGTCCCGGGACTCAGGTCCGGCGGCGGGCCCGGCTGCCGTGGGGCGCGAGCCCGGCGCCCAGCGCGACGGCGACCAGGGCCGCGGCGCTCGCGGCGACGACGTCCACGCCGGTCGTCGCGAGGCCGGGCCCGGACGTATCAGGCTGCTGCGGTTCGGGGCCCGGGCCAGGGCCGGGGCCAGGGACGGGGACGGCGGTGACCGTGGTCGTCGCCGTCGCCTCGCGCGGACCGTCGCCACCGTCGACGCAGGCCGCGCACGGCTCGACCGTCGCGGTGTTCGTCACCGTGCCCCCCTCCGGGGGTGCCGTGCCCGTCACGACGACCGTCGCCGTCCCTCCCGCGGGGACGGTCGCCGTCGTCGAGACGTCGTTCCCGGTGCCCGACGGCGCGTCGCACGCCGACCCGTCCGAGACGCTGCACGTCCACGAGACGCCGGTGACGGCGTCGGGCACGGCGTCCTGGACGACGGTTCCGGGTGCCGCCGCGGGGCCGTCGTTGGTCACGACGACCTCCCACCGGAGCTCCGCGCCCCCGGTCACCTGCGCGGGGCCCGTCTTCGTGACGGAGAGCGCGACCGGGACGACGCACGGCGCCGTGACCTCGGCGACGTCGTTCGACGGGTCCGGGTCGCCAGACGTCGAGGTCACGCGGGCGCGCTGCACGACGTCGCCCGCCGAGCAGGCCGCGGGGTCGGGCCCGACGGTGCCGGTGATCGTGAACGACGCCCCCGCGCCGGCGGCGAGGGGACCGACGGGGCACACGAGCGTCGTGCCCTCGAGGGTGCACCCCTCGGCGACGACGCTCGCCGGGTCGATCGCCGCCGGCAGGGCGTCGGCGACCACGACGCCGCGGGCGTCGCCGGGTCCCTCGTTCGTCACGTCGACGACGTACTCGACGAGGTCGCCGAGCACGAGCGGCGACGGGCTGGTCAGCTCCTTGGCGACCGCGAGGTCGGCGGCGGGCAGCACCGTCACGTCCACGCTCGAGGTGTTCTCCGTGAGGTCCTCGCGGTCGGGCGGCGCGACGACCTCGGCGGTGTTCGTCAGGACCGTCTGGTCGTCGACGAACGGCGCGGTCCCGGTCACGGTGAGGACTGCCGACGCGGTGGGCGTGGAACCGGTGAGCCGGGGCAGGTCGACGGTCGTGTCGATCGCGTTGCCCGACCCCGAGGCCGTGCCGCAGGCCGCGCCGCCGGTCGCGGCGCAGGTCCAGGTGACGTCGGTGAGCCCGGCCGGGACGGCGTCGACCACGCGGGCGCCGACGACGTCGTTGACGTACTCGTTCGTCACCTCGAGCTGGTAGGACACCTGGCCGCCGGACTCGACGACCGGCGTGCTCGTCGTCTTCTCGACGGTGAGGACGGTCGGGACGACGACGCGCAGGTTCCGGATCTCGTGGTAGTTCGTCGCGCCGCCGGTTGACGCCCCGAAGCCGAGCTTGAACATCGCGGGCAGGGCCGGTTGGCCGGCGGCGCCGCCGATGTCGAACTCGCTGATGAGCGGCTCGAGCGCGGTGCCCGGCCCGGTGTCGCTCCAGACGGACAGGAGGTCGGTGTTCGGGGCCGGCGTGACCACGACCCGGACCGTGCGGACGAACTCGCGGCTCGGGTCACCACCGCCCGGGGGCACAGTCTCCACGGTATCCCCGGGACCGGGCACTCCCGTGAGGTAGCCCCACGGGATGTCCGCGGCGTAGGAGCCGCGCACGGAGACGAATCCCGGCTGCGGTCCCGGGCCGCCGACGCCGGCCGAGAAGTTGCCGAACTCGTCGAACCCGACGCCCGCGTACCCGCCCTGGAGGAACGTGTACCCGAGCGACCCGCCGTCCCCGCCGACCGCCGCGGGGAAGGACCCGTCCATGAGGAAGAACGAGAACCCGTCGCCCCGGTTGCCGCCGAGCTCCTGACCGCCCCACGTCGCGTACTCGAACTCGACCACCACGCCGAGGTCCGTCGGGAACGGGCTGTCGAGCACGTAGCCGCCGAACCCCCCGTTGGTCTGGTCGACGTCGGTGAGCCGGAGCCAGCCGTCGCCCTCGCCCGTCAGCGTGGCCTCCCCGAACGGGACCCAGGCAGGGTCGTTCGGCGTCGTGCTCCCGAACGGCTCCTCGATCGGGAAGTCCGCCGCGGTGGCGGGCACGGCGACGGCGCCCGCGGCGAGCACGAGGGCGGCGGTCGCGGCGAACCGCAGGCGGTGGCGTCGGGCTCGGTGCGTCACGGATGCTCCTCTCGTGCACCGGCCCCGTCGCCGGCGTGTCGTCCCCGTCTCGTCCCCCGTGCTTCCCCATCGGACCACACCGGTGTGAGGTTCGCCCGGTACGACGCCCGCGATGCGGGTTCTCGCACGAGGCCCGGTTACCGTGGGCTCGTGCCCGAGCCCACCGCCCCGCGTTCGTTCTGGGCGGTCGCCCGCCAGCCCCGCGTGGTCGGTCTGCTCGTGCTGTTCCTCCTGGCCGCCGCCGTGTGCGCACGGCTCGGCGTCTGGCAGCTCGACCGCGCGCAGCAGCGCGCCGAGCTCGCGGCACAGCAGGAGGCCGCGGAGCTCGAGGCCGCCGGGCCCGAGGGCGTCGGGGTGCTGCTCCCGCCGCAGTCGTCCTTCCCCGGTGAGCTCGTCGGCCGGCAGGCCTGGGTCGAGGGGGAGTACGACCCGGAGGGCCAGCTCCTCGTGGAGGACCGCGCGCTCGACGGCCGGGTGGGCTACCTCGTCCTCACGCCGTTGCACGTGACCGACGATGGGACGCAGGGCGCGTCGTGGGCCGACCTCTCGGGCGCGCCCGTGCTGCCCGTGGTCCGCGGCTGGGTCGAGACGCCCGAGGAGAGCGCCGCGCTCGACCCGCCGGACGGCGTCGTGCGGCTCACCGGGTACCTCCAGGCCTCGGAGGCCGCGGGCCAGGGCGGGACCGCGCCCGGGCGCACCGACGCCATCTCGACCGGGGCGCTCGTCAACGAGTGGGGCGGACCGATGTACTCCGGGTACCTCGTGCTGTTGTCGTCCGACCCGGCGCAGCCGTCGGCGGCCGAGGGCGGTCCGGCGCAGCTCCCGCGCCCGATGATCGAGGGCGGCACCGGCCTCAACCTGCAGAACCTCTTCTACGCGCTGCAGTGGTGGGTGTTCGGCGGATTCGCCGTGCTGCTGTGGGTCCGCCTCGTGCGCGACGAGGCCGCGGGTGGCAAGCGCCGCACGCGCGGCGACGGCACCGGGATCGCCGGCCTGCCCGACCCCACCGAGATCGACCCGCCCGGCTCGACGTCGACCTCCTGAGGGTCGATCTCGGACCTACGGGTCGATCTCGCAGACCGCGGCTCCACGCGCGGGCCCCACCCCGCGGAGCCGTCACCGACGAAGAGCACGCTCGACGCGACGCACGATCGCCGCAGGGTCGCCCAGGTCTGCCCAGACGACGCGCAGCACGACCCATCCCGCCTCGACGAGCGCGTCGTGCCGCACCTTCTCCTGCTGCAGGCGTGACCGTGGGTCCCCGAACCCGCCGCCGGAGTACTTGACCGCACCGTCGAACTCGACCGCGACCCGGTGCTCCGGCCACCCGAGGTCCACCCACAGGTTCCCGCGCCACGTCGGGACCTCGAGCCCGGGCACGGGAGCGGCCAGCCCGGCCTCGTGCAGGATCCAGCGCACGACCGACTCGCCCGGAGACTCCGCGCGGGCGTCCGCGAGCCCGACGACGGCCCGCGCGCCCCGGACACCGCGCCCTCCCACCGCCTCCGCCAGCAGGACGGCGAGCACCGCCGGATCGGCGCCGGCACGCAGGGCCGAGTCGGCGACGACCAGTGCCTGCGCGCCCGGCAGGGACCGGGCGCAGTCCACGACCGTCCGCTCCAGCGTCGTGACCGGGAGGCCGGTGACGACGGCGCGGTCGCGGTCCGGGAGGTCCGTCCAGTGCCGCCGCAAGGTCGGCTCTCGCGTCTGCGCCGCCTTGGGCGGGCGGAGCTGGGTGACGTGGACGACGTCTGCCAGGCGCCAGGTCCAGCACCCGTGCAGGAGCGCGGCGCTCGTGTGGCTGAACCAGTACGCGTTCGACAACCGCTCGGCGACGGCGCTGACGCGACGCAGCACCAGCTCGCGACGGAGCTGGGCGGGGCTCAGGTCGTCAGGGACCGGCGGGAGGTAGACGCCGCGCCGGACGCGGTCGAGGGTTCCGGCTCGTGTGCGGCGCGCGAGCTCCGTGCGCCGCTCCTCGGAGAAGCGGGTCGCCGTCGGTGGGGCGGGACGCTCCATGCGTCGGTCGTCACCGGGGCGTCGGAGCGTCGCGTCGGACGACGCGGTAGCCGGACGGTCGTCTGGCGACGTGCGGCCTGGCACGAGGTCTCGGTCGAGGTCCGCTCGGGGCGGGGTGTCGTGGAGTCGCGTGTCACGGGACAGGGCGACGCTCGGCGGGATGTCGCTCGGCATGGTGCCGAGCGTCGTCGATACAGGCATGGCGTGGGGCGCGATGCCGTGGTCTGTGGACAAGTGAACCCGCGAGATCGACCCGAGCGTCCGAAATCGGCCCTCAGGAGGTCGATCTCGAGACCTGGGGGTCGATCTCGCGGGCCGGTGGTCGTGCGGGGAGCCCTCCGGACGGGAGGGAGCGCGTCCGTCTCAACACCTGACACAGGGGTTGCCGGACGTAAGTACGGACTGCAGTCTTATCGCGATTCGGGCAGTGCGTCCGAATCGTCCGCCGGTCGAGGTCGCCCGGCGGTCCGAGAGACACGGGGGTACTCCATGAAGAAGCGTCTTGCACCTCTGGCGGCAGCAGCCGTCACGCTGGGCCTCGTCCTGGTCCCGGCGGCCAGCGCGAGCGCTGCCAGCCGGTCCACGCCGTACAACTGCGGGACCCGCGACGCGAAGGTCACCGCGAGCGCGCCGACGAACGTGACGCTCACCGTCAACGGGACGACGAGGAGCGCGAGCAACAGCGCGGGCGCGTCGGTCACCCTGTACGACTACGACGGCCAGGGGACCGCGTACGCGTCATCGAGCAACGCCTCGGTCTCGATCAACGTCACGTGCTTCTGACCCCGACGCGGTCGAGCGTCATGGTCTGACGTCGCAGGGCGCCGGTGCCCGGTCGTCGCGACGACGACCGGGCACCGGCGTGTCCGGCTACTCCTGCTGCCAGGAGTGCCAGAGGCGCGCGTAGTCGCCGCCCGCCGCGACGAGCTCGTCGTGCGGGCCGATCTCGCTGATGCGGCCGCCGTCGACCACGGCGACGCGGTCGGCGTCGTGCGCGGTGTGCAGGCGGTGCGCGATCGCGACCACCGTCCGGCCCGCGAGCACGGCGTCGAGCGAGCGCTCGAGGTGCCGCGCCGCGCGCGGGTCGAGGAGCGACGTCGCCTCGTCGAGCACGAGCGTGTGCGGGTCGAGCAGCACGAGCCGCGCGAGCGCGACCTGCTGCGCCTGCGCGGGCGTGAGCACGTGCCCGCCCGACCCGACGGTCGTCTCCAGGCCGTCGGGCAGGGACTCCGCCCACCCGCGCGCGTCCACGGCGTCGAGCGCGTCGCGGAGCTCGGCGTCGCTCGCGTCGACCTTGGCCAGCCGCAGGTTGTCCGCGAGCGTGCCGACGAACACGTGGTGCTCCTGCGTGACGAGCGCGACCTCGCGCCGCAGGTCCTCCAGCGGGAGGTCCACGAGCCGTACGCCGCCCGAGCGGACCGAGCCGGCCGTGGGCGGGTGGATCCCGGCGAGCATGCGCCCGAGCGTCGACTTGCCCGCGCCGGACGGGCCGACGACGGCGAGCCGCTCGCCCGGTTCGAGGTCGAGCGAGACGCCGTGCAGCACGGGGTGACCCTCGCGGTAGGCGTACTCGACGTCGCGCGCGACGAGCCGGTCGCCGTCGGGCACGTCGCCCGTCGCGGTGCGGTCGCCCGGCACCTGCGCGACGCCGACGATGCGGGCGTAGGACGCCGCGGCGACCTGGATCTCGTCGAGCCAGAAGATGAGGTTCCACACCGGCCCCGCGAGCTGGAACGCGTACGTGGTCACCGTGGCGACCGCGCCGAGCGTCGTCTGCCCCTGCGAGAGAAGCCACGCGCCCCACACGAGCGCCGCGACGGGCGCGATCGCGATCGCGAGGTCGATGCCCGGGAACAGCACGGTGCGCAGGCCGAGCGTGTACTTCTCCGACTCGTACGCCTCGGTGAGGTCGGCGCGCACACGGGCCTTGCGCCGCTCGGTGAGCGAGAGCGCGTCGACCGTGCGTGCGCCCTCCACGTTCTCCGTGATGGTGCCGTTGAGCGTCGCGTACGCGGCGGCCTCGCGCTGGTAGCCCGCCGACGCGCGCTTGAGGTACCAGCGCGAGACGACGACGAGCAGCGGGACCCCGACGAACAGCGCGATCGCGACCAGCGGCGCGACGACGACCGACGCCACGACCGTGAGGACGAGCGTCACGACCGCCACGAGGAGCTGCGGCACGCCGAACCGCACCGCGTGCTGGATCCGGTCGACGTCGTTGGTCGTGCGCGCGACGAGGTCGCCCGTGCCGGCGCGCTCGACGGTCGACAGCGGGAGCGAGGTCACCGTCTCGACGAGGTCCTCGCGCAGCTCGGCGAACACCGTCTCGCCGAACACCATGGAGAGGCGCTGCGCGTACCGGCGCAGCACGGCCTGCGCGACGACGGCCCCAGCGCCGACGGCGACCACGGTCGTCACGTAGGACGAGGTCGTGCCCTCGGTGACCGCGTCGACGAGCCGGCCGAGCAGCCACGGCCCGACGAGCCCGGCGACGGCGGCCAGCGTATGGAGGACGGCGATCAGGACGAACGTGCCGCGGTGGCGGGCGAAGAGCCGCCCGGCGGCGGCGCGGACGGCGGGGCCGTCGGCGACGGGGAGCTTCACGACTCTCCTCCTTCGGGTGCGGTGCGAGCGAGGACGGGGGACTCGTCGAGCGAGCGCCCGACGACGCGCAGGTAGCGGGCCGCGTCGTCGTCCGGCGCGGCGCCGGGCGCGTGGGCGCGGTCCACGAGGTCGCGGTGCGTGCCGCGCGCGGTGACGCGACCGCCCTCGAGGAGCAGGACCTCGTCGACGTGCTCGAGGACGAGCGGCGACGCGGTGACGACGAGCGTCGTGCGCCCGCGCCGGGCGTCCGCGAGGCTCGCGGCGATCCGTGCCTCGGTGTGGGCGTCGACGGCGCTCGTCGGCTCGACGAGCACGAGGACCTCGGGCTCGGTGAGCAGCGCGCGCGCCAGGGCGACGCGCTGGCGCTGGCCGCCCGAGAGCGACCGGCCCTTCTCGGGCAGCTCACCCGCGAGGCCGTCGGGGACGGAGTCGAGCACGTCGTGGGCGTCGGCGACCGTGACGGCGGCGAGCACGTCGGCCTCCGTGGCGGAACCCCGCGGGTCGAGCTCGTCGCGCAGCGCGCCGGAGAACAGCTGCGGCGTCGCCTCGGCGACCACGACCCGGCGCCGGAGCGCGTGCTTGTCCAGGTCGGCGAGGAGCGTCCCGCCGAGGCGCACGGGCGTGGCGGCCTCCGTGGCGTCGTCGAACCGGCCGAGGCGCGTCGCCACGGCCGCCGACGCGTCGGGGTCCGCGGACACGAGCGCGACGACGCGGCCCGGCTCCAGGACGAGGCCGCTCGTCTCGTCGACGAGAGGGCTGCCCTCGGGCGGCATGGGCGCGGTCGCCGGGGTCGCGCCCGCGGCGGGCTCGACCGCGAGGACGCGCACGATCTTGCGCGACGCGACGTGGGCGCGCGTGGCGATGTTGAGCATCTGGGTCGCGACCTGGAGCGGCCAGCCGAGGAAGGCGGCGTACCCGTAGAACGCGACGAGCTGCCCGGGCGTGATGTCGCCCGCCAGCGCCGCCGTCGCGCCGAGGTACACGACGAGCACGACGAGGAGGCCCGGCAGGAGCACCTGGAGTGCGTCGAGCGTGGCCTGCGTGTGCGCGACCTTCACGCCGGCCTCGCGGACCTTCTGCGACTGGCGCGCGTAGCGGCCGACGAACACGCCCTCGCCGCCGATGCCGCGCAGGATCCGCAGGCCGGAGACGGTGTCGGCGCCCAGGGTCGTGAGGCGGCCCTGCGCCTCGCGCTGCGCGGCCTGCCGCTGCTGGAGCGGCTTGACGAGCAGGGCCAGCACGGCCGCGACCACGGGCAGGCCCAGCACGACGACGAGCCCGAGCTGGAGCGACGTCGAGAGCATGATGACGGCCACCACGACGTATGCGCCGAGCGCGCCGAGGAACTGGCCCATCATCGAGAAGAGCTGGCCGACGCGCATGGCGTCGCTCGCGACCGTCGACACGACCTCGCCCGTGGGCAGCTCCTCCGTGATCGCGTCGCCGGAGCGCGCGGTGACGTCGCCCACGAGCTGGGACGTCGTGAGCGCGGAGCGCAGCCAGTTCGCGATGTCGAACCGGTGCTGCGTCACGCCCGTGACGACGATCCCCAGGCCCAGCGCGAGCAGGAGACCCGCCCAGCGCCACAGCTCCGGCCCGAACCCCTCGGCCAGCCCCTCGTCGAGCGCGCGGCCGAGCATGTACGGCTGGAACGCCTGGCACGCGAAGTTGGCGAGGCCCAGCAGCACGGAGACGGTGAGCACGGTCCACTGGCGCCTGGCCAGCCACAGCAGGTAGCGCGTCGGTCCGCGCAGGTCGGGGGTCCCCGGGTCGGGGAGGGGGAGGGGTCGCACGGTGTTCTACCCTAGGTTCGGCGTCCGACACGCGGCGACGCTTTAACCGCTGCGACCGCGTCGCACGCCACCGCGCGCGGCAGGGACCGCCGCGGCCGTCTCGCCCGGAACGAGGACCTCCCCCATGACCACGCAGGACCCGGCCACGACCACCCCGACCGACGCGCCCGCCGACGTGGCCACGCCGAGCACGGAGGCCGCGCGCACCGCGATCCGCAAGGCGCGCGGCGCGCTCGCCCGCTACCGGGTCCTCGCGATCATCACGGGTGTCATGCTGCTCATCCTGTGCGTCGAGATGCTCGTCAAGTACGGGGTCGGCCAGTTCGCCGACGTCGACGGGATCATGCGGTACGTCTCCTGGATCCCCTTCGCGCACGGCTGGATCTACGTGGTCTACCTCGTCACGGTGCTCGACCTGTGGACCAAGATGCGCTGGGGCTGGGGCCGGCTCGCGACCATGGTCTTCGCGGGCGTCGTGCCGGTCATGTCGTTCATCCTCGAGAAGAAGGTGCACGCCGAGGCCGAGGCCAAGCTCGCCGTCCTGGAGGAGCAGTACGCGTCATGACGGCGGCCCTCGCGCCCCTCGTCGCGCCCGGTCCCGAGCTGACCACCGCCGAGCTCGAGCGGTACGCGCGCCACCTCGCCCTGCCCGGCGTCGGCCCCGAGGGCCAGCGTCGTCTCGCTGCCGCGCGCGTGCTCGTCGTCGGCGCGGGCGGCCTCGGCAGCCCCGCGCTGCTCTACCTCGCCGCCGCGGGCGTCGGCACGATCGGCATCGTCGACGACGACGTCGTCGACACGTCCAACCTCCAGCGCCAGGTGATCCACGGCGGCTCCGACGTCGGCCGTCGCAAGGTCGACTCCGCGCGCGACGCGATCGCCGACGTCAACCCGCACGTGCGCGTCGTCGAGCACGCGCTGCGCCTCGACGCGGACACCGCGCTCGACGTGCTGCGCGGCTACGACGTCGTGCTCGACGGCGCCGACAACTTCCCCACGCGCTACCTCGTCTCCGACGCGGCCGAGGTCCTCGGCCTCCCCGTGGTCTGGGGCTCGATCTACCGCTTCCAGGGACAGGTCAGCGTCTTCTGGGGCGCGCCGCGGTTCGCGGTGCCCGACGACGTCCCGCTCCCGGGCGGCGCGGCTCCCGTCGGCCCCGGGGACGGCGAGGGGCGAGGCGTCACGTACCGCGACGTGTTCCCCGTCCCGCCGCCGCCCGGTGCCGCGCCCGACTGCGCGACCGGCGGGGTGTTCGGCGCGATGTGCGGGACCGTCGGCTCCGTCATGGCGACCGAGGCGATCAAGCTCGTCACCGGTGCCGGGACGACGCTGCTGGGCCGCCTCGCCGTCTACGACGCGCTCGAGCTCTCGTGGCGCCAGCTCACCGTGCGCGCCGACCCGACGCGCGAGCCCGTCACCGCGCTCCTGCCGGGCGACGACGCCTACGCCGCGTTCTGCGGGCTCGCCCCGGCGACGTCGGGCAGCAAGCCGGTCGCGGGGGAGCGCGACGTCGCCGCCCGCGACGCCGCGGCCCTGCTGGGTCACGACGGCGCGGCGCCGTACCTCCTCGACGTGCGCGAGGACTGGGAGGCGCAGGTGCGTCCCCTGCCCGGGTCGACCCTCGTGCCGAGCGGGACGTTCCTCACGGGCGACCCCGCCGCGGCGCTCGCGGCCCTCCCGACGGACCGAACCGTGCTCGTCCTGTGCGCGGTCGGCGCCCGCTCGGCCCGCGTCGCCGACGTCGCCCGCGCGGCGGGGATCGACGCCCGCTCGGTGGTCGGCGGCGTCCCCGCCCTCCTCGACGCCCTCGCGGCGCCCTCCCCGGCCACGTAGGCCGCGCCCCCCGTGCCGAACAGGTGATCGTGGCGCGTCCTGGTCGGCTGACGAGCCAGGACGGCCTGTCCGGCATGTCGGGGTGGCCTGGTCGCCGGAGTCAGAGGGCGAGGTCGAGGCGGCCGTCCGGCGACGAGCTCGCGAGGGCGCCCTCGCGGCGGGGGATGCGGCCGGCGCCGGCGGCCAGACGGCCCGACTCGACCGCGAGGCGCATCGCGTGCGCCATGCGGACCGGGTCGGCGGCGCGCGTGACGGCGGTGGCGAGCAGGACGCCGTCGCACCCGAGCTCCATCGCCTGCGCGGCGTCGGACGCCGTGCCGATCCCCGCGTCGAGGATCACAGGCACCCGGGCTGCGGCGGCGATCGCCTCGATGTTGCGGGGGTTGAGGATGCCGAGGCCGGTGCCGATCGGCGCGCCGAGGGGCATGACGGCGGCGCACCCGACGTCCTCGAGCCGGCGCGCGAGGATCGGGTCGTCGTTCGTGTAGGGCAGCACGACGAACCCGTCGCGCACGAGCTGCTCGGCCGCCTCGACGAGCCCGACGGGGTCGGGCAGGAGCGTGACGTCGTCGGCGATCACCTCGAGCTTGACCCACTCGGTGCCGCACGCCTCGCGCGCGAGGTGCGCGGTGAGCACGGCCTCGCGCACCGAGAAGCACCCGGCCGTGTTGGGCAGCGCGCGGATGCCGAGGCGCGCGAGGAGCGCCCAGATCCCCGAGTCAGGGCTCGCCTCCCCGCCGGCGCGCACGGCGACGCGGCGCATCGCGACGGTCGTCAGCGCGGTGCCCGACGCGACGAGCGCGTCCTCGAGCGTGAGCAGGTTCGCCGCCCCGCCGGTGCCCATGACGAGGCGCGACCCGATGGTCGTGCCGGCGACGACGAGCGGGTCGTCGCCGTCGGACGGCCGGCTCGTGGGCGCGGGGGAGATGTCGGTCGTGGTCACGGGTCCTCCTCAGCCGCCCTGGACGGCGGTGACGATCTCGATGCGGTCGCCGGGCGCGACGACGGTCGTCGCCCACGAGCCGCGCGGCACCACGGCGTCGCCCACCGCGACGGCAACTCCTTGCGGCGTCCCGTCGGCGACGTACGCGGGGACGAGCGCCGCGACGAGCTGCTCGAGGTGCACGGGGGCGTCGAGCGGGTACGGCTCGCCGTTGACGAGCGCGGTCGGAGCGGGTGGGGTCACGGGAATCACCTCGGTGTCGTGGTGGAGAAGGCGGCCGACCGGGCGGCGTCGAACCCGGGGTCGTTCCCCGGATCCGACGCGAACCCGGGGACAACCCCGGGTTCGGCGAAGCGGTCGGTGCGGGTCGGGGAGAGGGCGGTGGTGGCCTCGGCCGGGAGCGCGGCACCGGTGAGGCCGGCGACGACCGCGTCGGCGGTGAGCGGCGCGAGCAGGATGCCGTTGCGGCCGTGCCCCGTCGCCAGGTGCAGCCCCGGGACGCCGGTCGGGCCGACGAGCGGCAGGTTGTCCGGCGTTGCGGGGCGTGCTCGGGGCGTCACGTCGACGAGCGCGGCCTCGTCGATCCCGGGCAGCAGGGCGCGCGCGTCGCGCAGCAGGGCGAAGACGCCGCCCGCGGTCGCGCGGCGGTCGTCGGGGTTCTCCTCGGTCGTCGCGCCGACGACGACCTCGCGGTGCCCCGCGCAGCCGTGACCCTGCCCGTCGGGTACGGGGTCGCGCGGCACCACGTACACCGGCCGCCCCTGCACGACCCCGCGCACGACGTGCTCGAGCGCGAGGTCCGGCCCGGCGTCGAGGCGCAGCGTCTGCCCCTTGACCGGCCGCGTCGGCACGACGACGCCCGGGACGTCCGCGAGCAGCGCCCCGGACTCCCAGCCCGCCGCGACGACGACCGCGCCCGCCGCGTGGAGCCGGCCCGCGTCGTCGCGCACCCCCAGGACGCGCCCGGACGGGTCGAGCGCGAGCCGCCTCGCCGACGCCCGCACGACGGCGGCGCGCGCCTCGGCACCGCCGTCCGCGCTCGCGAGCGTCCCCGGCCCGGCGCCCCCGTCGAGCGCGCCGAGCAGCACCGCGTGCGTCGCGCGCGGGTCGACCGCGTGGTCGGCGGGCGCCCAGGCCGCGCCCGCGACCCGCGGGCCGAGGTAGGGCTCGCGCCGACGGGCGTCGGCCACGGTGAGCTCGTGCGACGCGAGGCCGTGCGCGGCGTGGAGGGCGAGGAGGCGCCGGAGCAGCGCGAGGTCGTCGCCGTCGTACGCGACCGTGAGGGTGCCCGCGGTGCGCAGGCCGACGTCGGCACCGGTCGCGGCGTGCAGGTCGGCCGCGAAGCCGGGCCATGCCGCGGCGGCGGCGAGGTGCAGGCGCAGCGCGTCGTCCTCGCCGAAGTCGGCCTCCGTGACCGGGGCGAGCATCCCGGCGGCGGCGTGCGTCGCGCCGTCGCCCGGCGACGGGTCGAGCACCGTGACGGTCAGCCCCGCGCGCGCCGCCCGCCACGCCACGGCGAGACCCACGATCCCGCCACCCACGACGACGACGTCGCGCGCGCCGTCGGGGACGGCAGGACCGGCTCCCGGCAGGCGGGGCCCAGGACGGACAGGGGTGTGCATGCGCGCTCCCTTCGCTGGCATGACCCAGATCAGGTTCGACGGTCGGCTCCGACGCCCTCTCAGCCCCCGTGGGGGGCTCCCGTGCTGTCGGCCACAGTACCGCCTGCTCCGGACGGGCCGCCGCTAGGCTCCGGCGGGTGAGCACCGAGACCTTCGCCACTCCCGCCCCGCAAGCTCCGGACGCCGCGCGGACCCGCCTCGCTGACGCGCGCCTCTACCTGTGCACGGACGCGCGCGAGGAGCGCGGCGACCTCGAGGACTTCCTCCGGGCGGCGCTCGCGGGCGGAGTCGACGTGGTCCAGCTCCGCGACAAGACGCTCGACGTCGCGCGCGAGCTCGAGCTCCAGGAGCTTGTCGCGCGGGTCGCGACGGAGCACGGCGCGCTGTGGGCGGTCAACGACCGGGCGGACGTCGCACAGCTCGCGGGCGCGCCCGTCGTCCACATGGGTCAGGGGGACCTGCCCGTCCCCGCGGTGCGAGCCCTGCTCGGCGGCGGCCCCGTGCTCGGCCGGTCGACGCACTCGGCCGACCAGGCGGCCGCTGCCGAGGCCGACCCGGACGTCGACTACTTCTGCGTCGGACCCCTGTGGGCGACGCCGACCAAGCCGGGGCGGGCGGCCGTCGGGCTCGACCTGCTGCGCGCGGTCGCCGCGACGCGGCCGAGCACGCCGTGGTTCGCCATCGGCGGGATCGACGCGGACCGGCTCGACGCGGTGCTCGACGCCGGGGCGACGCGCGTCGTCGTCGTGCGGGCGGTCACGCAGGCGAGCGACCCCGAGGCCGCGGCCCGCGCGCTGCGCGACCGGATCGTCGAGCGTGTGGCCGAGCGCGCCGCCGAGCCCGCCGGCGCCTGAGACGCGGGACGGGACCGCGCCGCGCGGCGACTATCCTGGAGCGGTGACGTCACCCGCCACCGCTCCCGACACCCCCACCACCGCCGAGGTCGCCGCGACCCCGCGCCCCGTGCTCGTCGTCGACTTCGGCGCCCAGTACGCGCAGCTCATCGCGCGCCGCGTGCGCGAGGCCAAGGTCTACTCCGAGATCGTGCCGCACACCTTCACGGTCGAGCAGATGCTCGCGAAGGACCCGGTGGCGATCATCCTCTCCGGCGGTCCGTCGTCGGTGTACGCGACCGGCGCCCCGTTCGTCGACCCGGCGCTGTTCGCGGCCGGCGTGCCCGTCATGGGCATCTGCTACGGCTTCCAGGCCATGGCGAAGGCGCTCGGTGGCGAGGTCGCCCAGACGGGCCTGCGCGAGTACGGCGGCACCGAGGTCGAGGTGTGCGCCGCGGGCGTGCTGCTCGACGGGACCCCCGAGAACCAGACCACGTGGATGAGCCACGGCGACGCCGTGCACCGCGCGCCCGAGGGCTTCGAGGTCCTCGCGACGTCGGCCGGCTCGCCCGTCGCGGCGTTCGAGGACACGTCGCGCCGCCTCTACGGCGTGCAGTGGCACCCCGAGGTCAAGCACTCCGCGCACGGCCAGACCGTGCTGGAGCACTTCCTCTACGAGGGCGCCGGACTGGCCCCGGACTGGACGCCGGGCAACGTCATCGCGGACCAGGTCGCGGCGATCCGCGCCCAGGTCGGCGACGCGCGCGTGATCTGCGCGCTCTCCGGCGGCGTCGACTCCGCGGTCGCGGCGGCGCTCGTGCAGCGCGCGGTGGGCGACCAGCTCACGTGCGTGCACGTGGACCACGGCCTGATGCGCGCGGGCGAGGTCGAGCAGATCGAGCGCGACTTCGTCGCGGCGACGGGCGTCAACCTCGTGATCCGCGACGAGAAGGAGCGGTTCCTCACCGCGCTCGCGGGGCACAGCGACCCCGAGACCAAGCGCAAGATCATCGGCCGCGAGTTCATCCGCGTGTTCGAGGACTCCGCGCGCCAGATCGTCGAGGACGCGGGCGAGCACGGGGCCGAGGTCAAGTTCCTCGTCCAGGGCACGCTCTACCCGGACGTCGTCGAGTCCGGCGGCGGCGAGGGCGCGGCGAACATCAAGAGCCACCACAACGTCGGCGGCCTGCCCGACGACCTGCAGTTCTCGCTCGTCGAGCCGCTGCGCACGCTGTTCAAGGACGAGGTCCGCGCGGTCGGCCGCGAGCTCGGCGTGCCCGAGGAGATCGTCGCCCGCCAGCCGTTCCCCGGCCCCGGCCTCGGCATCCGCATCGTCGGCGAGGTCACGGCGGACCGCCTGGAGACGCTGCGCGCCGCCGACGCGATCGCGCGCGAGGAGCTGACGAAGGCGGGACTCGACAACGAGATCTGGCAGTGCCCCGTCGTGCTGCTCGCCGACGTGCGCTCGGTCGGCGTCCAGGGCGACGGCCGCACCTACGGCCACCCGATCGTGCTGCGCCCCGTCTCGTCCGAGGACGCGATGACGGCGGACTGGACGCGCCTGCCCTACGACGTGCTGTCCGTCATCTCGACGCGCATCACCAACGAGGTGGCCGAGGTCAACCGGGTCGTGCTCGACGTGACGAGCAAGCCCCCGGGCACCATCGAGTGGGAGTGACCCCCTAGGCGGTGTCTCCCCACTCTCTGGTGCGCACTCGTCCTCGAGAGCCGGGCGCACTTGTGCGGGTGCCTGAGATGCTGTTGTGGTGATCTCGGATGGCTCCGTCGCGGACCGCTTGGCGCAAGCCGGCTTGCGCGGGGCGTCTCTCTCGCAGTTCGCGATCGCGATCAACGGCATCCGGCTCTCGTTCTGGGGTGAAGGCGCCGCCTCGGTCTGCCACGAGGTCCACGTCGAACAGTCCGTCGTTCGCGTGGCCGGCGGTGCTGGAGATCGGGTCGCGGCGTATGGGTGGACCGACCCGCAGGTCTCCCGGGCTCTGCTCGCCTGCCTCGGTCGGTCTGTGCTTGACGTCGGTGTGTCCGGGGGCAGCCTCACCCTGCGCTTCTCCACCGAGATCGGTCTCAGCGTCGACCCCGACGACGCACAAGAGGCCTGGCAGATCAGTTCCGACGACGGGCTCCGCATCGTCTGTGCTCCGGGTGGAGAGGTGTCGACCTGGCGCCCGCGGGAGCGCTGAGCACAGTTCACGACGTGCGCAGCCAGACCATGATCGCGGCAGGTGCCGGCCGCAGTGTGAGCGCTTCAACCGCCTCAGAGCGCCCATCCGATGCGGCCTTCCATCGGACCGCCGCACTCCTCGGAGCCTCCGACGCGAACCCAGTCCACGTTCTTCTCGGTCTGGGCGAGGACCTCTCCGGCCTCGTCGAGAGCGCGCAGCCCGACCTGGTCCGGCGGGTAGAAGAGGGTGAACGTCCAGGTGTCACCATCTCGGGGCGGGACCGATGGCTCTGCCGCGTCAGGTCCGGTCGCAGGCGACGGCTGCCAGACCGCGTGCTCATCACCCTCATGCACCTGGAGGTGGGCCACGTCGCCGGTGTCCCCGGTCAGCACCACTTCGAGGAGGTTGGCGTACCCGACCGCCGGGCAGGCTCGCGGTCCGGAGGAGAACCGTGAGACCAGGACCACGACGAGCACGAGCGCGCCCGCGATGACGACGATCGTCCCGGCCCAGACGGGCAGACGCAGCCGCCCAGGTCGTGCACGTCCAGGCTGTTTGTCGATCTCGCGCTCGTCCATGAACGCCCCTTCGCTGGAGAACCTGCCACGAATGATGCCCGAGACGACAGAATGCCGGTCGCGATCTGCAAGGCGTCACCCGTGCTTGGTGACGGGGACCGACGGCGAGTCGGCGCAGTCAAGGCCCGTAGCGTCGATCCGAGAGCCCGAGCACACGATCAGCTCGGCCGGGATCGAGTACAGCCTCCGAGCGCCGTCCATCTCGTACGTGACCTCGATCGTCTTCCGCTCGAAGCGTCCGAGCGTCTCGGCCGCGATGCCGATGAGGAGCTGGTAGCCCTCCATCGCCTCGGGGTCGTCCGCGGGAGCGCGAGATCCCTCGTAGGTCACCGTGTACCCGACGGCGTCGTCGTAGGTGTCGACGGTCGCGCTGACCTCGGCCGGTGCGGGTGGGAAGCCGGCGGCGAGCTGCGTCGCGCCCATCTCGCGATCCTCGGGACCGAGGATCGCGACGCCGACGATCTCGACGCCGCTGTCCTGCGGGGTGAACGAGACGTCGGTGATCGTGGCCTCGCCGGGCGTGTCGAGGTACAGCACCTCAAGCCCGTCGGTCACCGGTTCACCGGGCATGACCTCGACGGCCCATCCGTGTTCGTACGCTGCGCGGAAGTCCTCGGACTCCGACGGCTCGGCCTGACACCCCGAGAGGAGGAGCGCCAGGCTGAGCGCGACAGCCACGTTGCTGTGGTGGCGGATCATGGCGCCGAGAGGGCGAGCAAGGCCCAGCAGTGCCAACCGGCGGGGCGAGCGCGGCCAGGCCGCCTGGAGCCTGTGCGCGGTGCCGCGCAGGACCACCAGTCTTGACCAGCCCGTGGAGGAGAGCGCACGAACTCCGCACGCTACCCAGGCCGAGGTGAAGCCGGTCGCGAGCCGCGTCACCGAAGCTGCGGTTTCTCATCGAGCGCCGTGACCACCCGGCTCTCTGCTGGCGAGGAATAGGAGACCTCGAAGCGGATCTTGACTCTCGTCGCCGCCGGGTCCTTTGTCCTCAGATGCTCCAGGGAGACGGGGATCGTCGTGGCTCGGGCGATCTCGCCGAGGTTGGCGTCGCCGATCGCGACCGAGGTGCTCTTCCACCTGTCGCGTAGGTGCTGAGGCGGTTCGACGTGCCAGACGTCCTTGCCTCCGGTGCGTTCGAGGATCGTGGCGAGCGGGATCCCTGCAGACGCCGTGTCCACGCTCTCTCCCTCGGCTTGTGCCCCGACTCCTTGGACGACAACTTCGAATCGTGCCATCGGTTCACCCTCCCTGGACATCACACCGAGGCCGTGTCGCTCAAGCTGCTGGTGAGCCAGTGGAGCGTGGCGGCGAGGCACTGGCCGGAGTGGTAGTTGCGGGCGGTCCTGTCTGAACGCATCGCGAGCCCGCACCGCTGCTTGGGCCTGTTGAAGCAGCGCTCGACGACGTTGCGGCCCCGGTAGCGCTGCTGCTGCTCGTCGCCAACGTCGATCGGTCGTCCGGGTCGGTTGCGGCGGTGGGCGATCTGGTCGTCGCGTTCCGAGATCGTCGCCGCGATGCCGCGATGCCGCGCTCGCGCAGCCATGCCCGGTTCGCTCTGGATGGGTATCCCTTGTCGGCCAGGAGGTGGTCGAGGCGTTGACGTGGTCGTCTGGTCGCGCCGGCGACGTGGATCTCGTCGAGCGGGTCGGTCGGCATCGTGGTGCCCGCCGCCTGGCCGCCGGTCAGGACGAACGCCAGGGCGCGGCCCTGAGGCGGGCAATGTCGACCGGGTCGCGTCGATCGACTCGACAATCGTGCGATCATGCCCGGGAACACTGGTCCCAGCACGGACCACACCTCATCTGTCATCACGTCACGCGACACGACGCCAATACGCGCCCATCAGGACGTCCTAGCCTGCTCCCATGTCAAAGACCACCCAGCGGCCGTCCTGCTCTACGAGCAAGGCGGCCCAGGTGATCGGCTCTCCGTTCGTCATCGAGATGTCGGCCTGCTCGGGCGTGAATGTCAGGGTCACCGCGGCAGTGTTCGCCTCGCTGTACGCAGTTCCTGCGCCGGCGTCATCGCGCGTCGAGCCGATGGTTGCGTCGGTAAGGTACCCGCGGGCAAGCCAGGTCCGTTCTAGGTGGTCGCGGAAGTCAGGCGTCGTCATCTCGGCGACAAGCTCCGCGTCGCGGTCGTTCACAGCGTCGACAACCGCTTGGACCACCTGGGCTGGCGTGGCATCGGCGGCCGGTGCGGCCACCAGTGAACCATTGGGTACCCCGGCGCAACCGCCCAAGGCAGCACCACTAGCAACTACTGCGACGACAACGCTGCAGCACCGCCACATCAACCTCGACATGCTCGGACTGTAGCGGAGCGGGCTGCCGTGACGGCAGCAGCTCCGGTCGAGACGCACTACGCGCGAATGCACGGGGGAGGAGTTCACGCCTGAGCAAGCCCGCAACAGAGTGTGGGCTCATGAAAGCCTGTCTAGCCGCACTGCGAGAGGTCCGTCGCACGGCCGAGTTCAGATTCCCGGTGCGAGACCCCCGCCGACGAGCCTGACGTCCACGCGAAACGCCTTGGCAACACGACCTAGTCGCCCTGTCCCGACTCCACCCACCGCACGTCGTCGGCGATCACCACCTCGGGTCCTAGCGCATCCTGGAGGTCGCGAGGATCCGCACCCGCACGCGGGACCGCCATGACCAGCGCGGGGCTGCCTGATCCTTGCGCCGACCACTCCATGACGTCGAAGTTGTGCGGCGCGACGTGCACCGCCAAGGCCCCGGCATCCAGGGCCTCGTCGGCGGCTTCGATCCGGGCGGCGTTGTCGTCGATGTCGCCGGAGACGGCGATGAACGCCTTGGGCGTGGCTATCGCGACATGGACGGGGCGAGAGGGGTTGAACGGTGCGGCATGGTCCCTCAGGGGGGTCGCGAGCCGTCTGATGTCGACCTGGTTCCAGGGCTCGTCGGTGTGCACGATGACGAGTCCAAGGGTGGGCACGAAGGTGTCTCCGGGGACCTTCTCGACAGAGACCGAGTCCACGCCGTCGAGGTCGGCAACGGCTTCGGCGACGGCTTCGGCGTCGACGACCCCCGAGTGGGCCCCGATGTCGAACGGGAGCGTCTGGTTCACCGCTCGCCCGACGAACAGCGCCGAGAGAGCAGCGACGCCGATGACGAGGACGAGGATCGTCGCGGTCGCGAGAACGAGGTGCGCTCCGGAGCGCGGAGTCGAGCCCGTGTCTGCCACGCGGCAACGATAGGGCCGGACGATCCAGCACCGGCGGGTCTTCACAGGATCAGCGGTGGATCGCCCAACCTCGCACCATGCGCGCCGGCGACCCCACCTGCGAACGTCGGGTCGGTAGGAGCGGCGGCGTGGGACGAAGCGTCACGTGCATGAGTCCTGCCTCGGAACCAGCGGCTGCCTGACGTATCTCCTGACGCCACACGAGTGTGGGGATCGATGGGGTTGGGCAGACACGTCCTAGCGGGGTGGACGGTCTCGACGAGCAACAGCGATCGCCGCAGCCCGTTCGTATGCGGCCTGCACGTCGGCGAGCACGCGCGGCCAGCCCGCTGACGACGGCACGTCGCGGTTGTGCGCGACGATCCGGTCGAGCAGGCCGTCCTCGGTCGCGAGGCGCACCAGGGCGTCCGTGAGCCCGGCGTCGTCGTCCGCGAGGAGCGCGTCGACGCCGTCCGTGAGGCGTTCCGCGACGCCCGACTGCGAGCGGGTCAGGATGGCGAGACCGGCAGCCTGGCCCTCGAGCGCCGCGATCCCGAACGCCTCCTCGACGGCGGGCGCGGCGAACACGTCGGCGCGCGCGTAGAGCCGCTTGAGCCCCGTCGCGTCGAGGCGGCCGGGGAGCGACACGACCGACCCCAGCCCGTGCTCCGCGACGAAGCGCCGGGCGTCGGCCAGCTCGGGGCCGTCCCCGGCGAGCGTCACGTGGAGCGCGCCCTCGGGGAGGCGCGCGACGGCGTCGCGCACGACGTCGAGGAGCGGCAGCACGCGCTTGCGCGGCGCGAACCGCGTCGCCGCGACGACGTGGACGGCCGCGCCCTCCATGCGGTCGGCGCGCTCGGTGCGTGGCACGCGCCACGCGTCGAGGTCGAGGCCGTTGTGCAGCACCACGACCTCGCCGTGGTCGCCGACGATGCGGCGCAGGGGAGCGGCGGTCAGCTCGCTCACCGCCGACCACAGCACGGGCCAGCGTGACCACCGCACGACGCGGTCGAGGCCGGCGAACGCCTTCTCCGCCCCACCCCAGACGCTGTGCACGGTGAGCACCGCGGGCAGCCCCGCGCGCACGACCGTGCGCAGCGACGCCTGGGTCGAGGGCGTGAGCACGCCCATGTGGAGGTGCACGACGTCGGGCCGGTCCGCGCGCAGGATCCGCGCCACGTGGTGCGGCGCGCGCGGGTGGACCGGGTAGCCGCCCGGGACGTGCGCGGCGAGCCGGTGCACCGTGACGTCGCCGTCGCGCTCGGTCGACACGCCGTGCGCGCCGGGGCGCGCTGGCGTCGTGCAGACGACCGCGACGTCGTGACCGGCGGCCGCCTGCTGCTGCGCGAGGCGCGCGACCTGGGTCTCGATCCCGCCGAGCAGGGGGAGGTAGCAGTCCGTCAGGTGGGTGATGCGCACGGACGGCATCCTCCCATCCGTTCATGGCGCTGAGGTGCGCGTTCGCCGCGCGGTCCGTCGTCGTCGTCGCTACCGTGGGTCCCGTATGGGTGGTTCGACCGCCCTGCGGCGGACCCGCGCCCGCGGGTCGCGGACCGTGGTGCGGCAGCAGGTGGGTCCTGACGAAGGGGAGAACGCGCCATGTCGAGCACCGTCACCGTCACGCCGGCCAAGGGGGCGCGAGGCATCGGCCTCGTGTCGATCATCGCCGGCATCGTCCTCCTCCTCGCGGGCATCGGCACCTGGATCGTGGTGGCGAACCAGCTGTCCGCCGAGGAGATCACCGTCTCGGACGACGCGTCGTTCCTGGCGGGCCGCCACGTCAACGGTCCGCTCACCGCGTACGCGCAGGCCGAGGTCATCAACAAGCACGCGCTCGAGGCGAGCGGCGGCCAGACGTACGCCGAGCTCGATCAGGACGACCCGACGCGGCAGACCGTCATGACGGCGTCGTTCCTGCGGGCGTCGCTGTTCACGTCCGTCGTCGCGTTCGGGGTGTGCGCCCTGGTCATGGGGCTCGGCATCCTGTTCATCCTCGTCGGCATCGCGCTCCGGCGGCTCGCGGGCGGCCCCAGCGTGGCCGTCGAGACGCCGGGCGCGTACACGTCGTCGGGCGACCTGTCGGACGCGGGTCGCCACGCCGCCCCCTCGCACGCGGAGCCCGCGCCGACCGCGCCGCCGGTCCGCCCGGAGCCCACGCGCCCGGTCGAGGCGCCGGGCCGCACGTCCGCGCTCTCGACACCCGGAGCCGAGGCTCGTGCGGCCGCGACGCCGGTCGAGCCGACGGGCGCGGCGGGGACGGGCACCCCGTCCGCCCCGGGAGCGTCGCCGGCCGCGTCGCCCGACACCACGACGCCCACGACCGGCCCCACGGGCACCCCGCCCGAGCGCCGGCGTGACGAGCCCACCCCCTGATCGTCCCGGCGGTCCGTCCGGACGCCGAGGTCCCGTTCCCGCCGGGTCGCACCGGGGAGAGCGCGAGGGGCGGCGTCGCTCGGACACAGCGAGGGGCCGTGGCACGCGTGCCACGGCCCCTCGCTGTGTCTCGGCCCGCCGTCTCTCGCCCGCGGTCGCCCGTGCGGGAGTCCGGACCGCGCTCAGCCTCGCCGGCGCCGGGCCCCCGAGACGATCGAACCGACCACGAGCGTGAGACCCGCCGCGGCGAGCACGACGATCGTGGCCAGCCCGAGGTCGACCCGCGCGCCGAGCGCGGCGGCGAGGACCACGACGCCGAACGCGACGATGACGAAGCCCCACACGATCGTGGAGACGCGAGGGCCGCGCCGGACGGGCGGCGGGGGTTCGACGGGTGCGGCGGGCACGGTGGGCGCCGAGGACGTCCCCGAGAGGGACGGCCCCGCGGGCGGGACCGCGCCGGAGGTCGGGCCGGACGTCGTCGGGCCCCCGGGAGCGGCGAGCGGGTGCGCGGGGGCTGCCGGTCCAGGCACGTCCAGGACGGAGGTCTCCCCGTCCTGCGCCCGCGCGGCGGGCAGGGGCTCCGTGGGACGCGGGTCGGACACCGACCGCGCGGCGAGCGGCTCCGTGGCCGGAGGCTCGGTGGACAGCGGCACCGTCGGGTGGGCGTCCGCCTCCGCGTCCCGGGCCTGCGGGGTGTCGAACAGCTCGTCGCCGAGCGGCCGCGTGTCGTCGTCGCGGCGTGCTGAGTCGTTCATCAGTCCTCCTCGATCGTGATCTGGCCGGCGCCGACCTCGATCCGCAGCACGAGCAGCGGGTCGTCGCCGGACTGGACCTCGTCGTTGTCGAACGTGACCGGCTGCGTGCTGACGCCGCCGATCTCCTGCCGGTCACCGTCGACGTACCAGCGGGCGTTCCCCGCGAGCACCTGGACCTCCGCGCGCACCGGGACGCCGTCGGGCACGACGACGGTCGCGTCCCCGGCGCCGAGCTGGATCGGGACCTCGACGGGAGAGGTGCCGGACGCGTCGGACAGGTCGAGCCCGGAGAGGTCGATCGTCGGGTCGCCGAACGTCACGCCGAACCCCTCCTCGGCCACGTCCGGGTCGGTCACGCGGTGCGTGCCGTCCGTGACGGTCCGTACCGAGTCGTCCAGGAAGAACGTGAACGGGGCCGACCGCCAGGCGGACGCCGGGAGGGCGACGACCAGCAGGAGCACCGCGAGCCACCCGAGGCCGCCGCTCGTGCGCCCACGCAGGCCGCTCACGACGATCGCGAGGCCCGCGAGGATCCCGGACAGCCCCGCCCAGGTGAGGAACACGGGCCAGGGCAGCTCGCCCTGGCGCTCGACGACGAGGAGGAACGCGCCGAGCAGGAGGCTCAGGCCGACGACCACGCCCGTCGTGGTCGCCCCGGGACCCCGCGGTCGCGGGGGCTTCGGCGGCTGGGGGGCGCGCGGAGGCCTCGGGGGCTGCTGCGCGGACGGGTTCCGCGGTCCCTGGTGCGCCCGCTGCGGAACGGTGGGGGTCGCGCCGAGCGGTGCGCCCGGGGCGTACGGGGGAAGGGGCGCGGTGACGCCCGGCGCGGTCGAGGCGTACGGGCTCGCCTCGGCGGACCAGGGCACCCGGTCCTGGGGCCCCGACGGCGCGGTACCCGACGGCGTCCCGGGGGAGCCCCACGGGGCGTCGGTCGGCGTGGGGCCGCCACCGGCAGCGCCGGGACCGTGGCCCGGTGCGCCCGGACCGTAGCCAGGTCCACCGTGCCCGGTGGTCCCGGGACCACCGGCGCCGGGAGCGCCCGGGCCGCCCGGCCACGGGGGAGCCTGCGGCGTGCCCTGAGGTCCCCGGGGGCCGCGCTGCGTGAGCGCGGAGACCACGACGACCGCCACGGTGACGAACGCCGCGACCCAGAACAGGCCGGTCAGCCATCCGAGGTGGAGCGCGTCCCACCACGACCACCAGCCGCCGCCCCAGGAGAACCCGACGACGACGAACGCGGCCGCGCCGAGCAGCGCGACGTCCACGTTGCCGCGGAACGCCTCCTGGAGGTGGATGCGGCCGTCGCGGCGCTCCGGGAGCAGCGCCCACGCGGCGCCGTACAGGACGAGCCCGGCGCCCGAGAGGAAGAACGTCACGAACAGGAGCCCGCGCACGATGAGCGGGTCGATCCCGAACCGCTCGGCGACGCCGGACGCGACACCACCGATCCACCGGTCGTCCCCGCGGTAGATGCCCACGCGTCGGACGGCGTCGAAGAAGCCGTCGGTGCCGTTCGGGCGGGTCGCGCCGGGGGCCTGCTGCGGACCCTGCGGGGGGCCCTGCGGCGGACTCTGGCCGGGGTCGGTCGGGCCGGCGGGGCCGCCCCACGCGGGGCGGGGACCGCTCGCCCCGGGAGGGACGGTGCCCGGCGGTGCGCCGGACGTGTCGGCGGCGCCGCCGGAAGGCCCGGGCTGGGTGCCGGGTCCGGGAAGGTCGGGAGTGCTCATGACCACCATGCTGGCCTCGGCGCCGCGTCGCCGGTATCGGGTGCCACCCTGACCCGACCCTGAACCGGCCGCCGCGCGACCCTGGTTTCCCCGTCCGGGGACGCTCCGGGCGCCCGGGACGTGTGACGATCGGGGGGTGACGACTCCTGCCCGTCCCGGCCCGTGGCCCGGCGCACCGACCGGTGCCGGGTCCGGTTCCCGACCGCGCGACCTGCCGCTGCGCCGCCCCGAGCGCGGCCGATGGGTGGCCGGCGTGTGCGCGGGGCTCGCGGCGCACCTGGGCGTGAGCGTCGGGGTCGTGCGCCTCGTGATGGCGTTCCTCGGGCTCGCGGGCGGCGCCGGCGTCGCGCTCTACGTGTTCTGGTGGCTCACGGTGCCGTCCGGCGACCCGGCCGCGGCGCGCGACGAGCAGCGCCCGGCGTCGTTGTCGCGCCTCGCGCCGCGGCTCCAGGGCAGCGTGCGCCGGCTCCCCGTGCGCGACGTCGCGATCGGCGTGGTGCTGCTGGGCGGCGCCGCGCTGCTCGTGGCGCTGCGGACCGGCGTCGACGTCGAGGTCTCCTGGGTCATCCCCGTCCTCATCGCGCTCGCGGGCGCGGCGCTCGCGTGGAGCCAGCTCGACGCCGTCGAGCGCGGCCGGCTCCTCACCCGGGCCGGCGGCCGCACGCCGGCGGGCGTCCTGCGCATCGCGGGCGGGGTGGTGCTGGTGCTCGTGGGCATCGTCCTCCTCGTGGGGCAGGACGCGCGGCCCACGCAGATCGTGCGCGCGGCCGTCGCGGCGGTCGCGGTGCTCGCCGGCGTCGCGATCGTGCTCGCCCCGTGGTGGCTCAAGCTCGTGCGGGAGCTCGGGAACGAGCGCGCCGCGCGCGCCCGCGAGGCCGAGCGCGCCGACATCGCCGCGCACCTGCACGACTCGGTGCTCCAGACGCTCGCGCTCATCCGGGCGCGGTCGTCGGACGCCGACACCGTCGCGCGCCTGGCGCGCGCCCAGGAACGCGAGCTGCGCGAGTGGCTCTACGACGACCGACCCTCGCCCGGGACGTCGCTCGCCGCCGAGCTGCGGGGGCTCGTCGCGGAGGTCGAGGACGGGCGCGTGGGCCGGCGTGCGGAGCCCATCGGGGCGCCCGTCGGGTCGACCGGCGGCGGGGTGACCGGCGAGGCCGACCCCGGTCCGGTCGTCGTGGACGTCGTCGTGGTGGGGGACTGCACGCCCACCCAGGAGACCGCGGCGCTGCTCCAGGCGACGCGCGAGGCGCTCGTCAACGCCGTCGCGCACGGCGGGCCGCCCTACTCGGTCTACCTGGAGGTCAGCGACGCCGCCGTCGAGGTGTTCGTGCGCGACCGCGGGGACGGCTTCGACATGGAGGACGTCGCGCCCGACCGGTTCGGCGTGCGGGAGTCGATCCTCGGCCGGGTCCAGCGGCGCGGCGGCAAGGCCGAGATCATCAGCAGGCCGGGGTGGGGCACGGAGGTACGGTTGCGCGTGCCACGGGCCGTGACGGCAGAGCCCGAGCCCGCCCGCCCGCCGTCGGGCACCCCGTCGAGCGCCCCGTCGAACCAGGAGGACCCGTGACGACCATCCCCAGCACGCCCGCCGACGGCGTCCCTGCGACCGGCCCCGTCCCGGTGGTGCTCGTCGACGACCACCACATGTTCCGGGCGGGCGTGCGCGCGAGCCTCGACCCGGCGCTCGTCGCCGTGGTGGGGGAGGCGGACGACGTCGAGTCCGCGGTCGCGCGCGTGCACGAGCTGCGGCCCCCGGTCGTGCTGCTCGACGTGCACCTGCCCGGCGGGAACGGGGGCGGCGGCGCCGAGGTCATCCAGCGCTGCGCCGACCTGCTCGGCGACGTGCGGTTCCTCGCGCTGTCGGTGTCCGACGCGGCGGAGGACGTCGTCGCGGTCATCCGCGCCGGGGCGCGCGGGTACGTGACCAAGGCGATCTCCGGGCCGGACCTGTCGGCGGCCGTCGGGCAGGTCGCGGGCGGCGACGCGGTGTTCTCGCCGCGCCTCGCCGGGTTCGTGCTCGACGCGTTCGGCACGGGCGCGGGCGACGTCGCGGTGCGCGACGACGAGCTCGACCGGCTCTCGGCCCGCGAGCAGGAGGTCATGCGCCTCATCGCGCGCGGCTACACCTACCGCGAGGTCGCGTCCGAGCTGTTCATCTCGATCAAGACGGTCGAGACCCACGTCTCCGCGGTCCTGCGCAAGCTCCAGCTCTCGTCCCGCCACGAGCTCACCCGCTGGGCGGCCCAGCGCCGCCTCCTGTAGCCCCGAGGCGTTGTGGCATGAGATGGGCCCGGTTCTCGACCGAGAACCAGGCCCATCTCATGCCCAGCTTCAGGGGGTCGGTGGCCAGGCGGGGGAGAGGGTGACGACGTCGCCCACGACCGTGACCGCCGGGGGGCGGACGCCCGCCTCGCGGGCACGGTCGGCGATGGTCGCGAGCGTGCCGACCGTCGTCCGCTGGCGCGGGCCGTAGCCGTCCTCGACGACCGCGACGGGCGTCTGCGGCGAGCGGCCCTGCGCGACGAGCGCGGCCGCCGTCTCCGCGAGCCGCGAGACGCCCATGAGCAGGACGACCGTGTGGTCGCTCGCGGCGGGGACCTTGCCCACGTCCTCGTGCCCGGTGAGCACGGTGAACCCGCGCGACAGACCGCGGTGCGTCACCGGGATGCCCGCCGCGGCGGGCACGGAGACGGCGCTCGTCACGCCCGGCACGACCTCCACCGGGATGCCGTGCTCGCGGCACGCGTCGAGCTCCTCGCCGCCGCGCCCGAACACGTAGGGGTCGCCGCCCTTGAGCCGCACGACCCGCCGCCCGACGAGCGCGTGGTGCACGAGGATCCGGTTGATCTCCGCCTGCGGCACCGGGTGGTGGCCCGGCGTCTTGCCGACGTCCACGACCTCGACGTCGTCGCCGAGCTCGGCGAGCAGGCCGCGCGGCCCGAGCCGGTCGACCACGACGACGTCCGCCTCCGCGAGGAGGCGGCGTCCCCGCACGGAGATCAGCCCGGCGTCGCCGGGGCCGCCCCCGACGAGCGCGACGCTCCCGAGCGGCCGCACGAGCGGTCCAGAGACGGCGCCGGCGAGGTGGGCGTCGTCGTCGGCCGCGGGCCGTGCACGTTCCGGGCGCACGGCCCGGAGCGGGAGCTCTCCCGCCTCGAGCAGCGCGGCGACGGCGTCGCGCACCCGCTGGGCGCGGCGCGGGTCCCGGCCCGCGTTGACCGACACCGTGACCTCTGCGGCCGGGCCGCGCGCGATGTCGCGAGCCGCCTCGTCCGGGACCGCGCTCGGGACGCGCGTGCGCGCCACGGCGGGCACCCACGCGGTCGCGAGGTCCGCGTCGCCCGCGGCGACGCAGAAGACCCGGTCGGACTCGGCATCGGCGGCGACCTCGGCGTCCACGTGGGGGTCGCCGGTCGCGGTGTGGACGAGCCACGCGCCGTCGAGGTCCCCCGTGAGGTAGTCGCGCCGCACCCACGACAGCCGCGCGCCGCGGTCCCGGGGCGCGCCCGCGTGACCGTGGGCGCCCCCCGCGTCCTCGGTCCCGTGGACCGCGAGCAGCTCCGCGAGGTCCTCGCACACGAACGGCGCGACGACCGACACGACGGCGCCCGCGTCGAGGAGGCCGCGCGCGCGCCGTGCCGCGACGGGACCGCCGCCGACGACGACGGTCCGGCGGCCGTCGAGACGCAGGCCCAGGGGGTACGTCTCGTGCTCGGGTGCGGTCACGGGTTCCAGCCTAGATCGCGTACGAGCCGGGCCGGGACGCCGGACGGCGGGCGGCGGCGAGCGCGTCGCCGACCATGCCGGCAGCGAGCGTGCCGCCGTCCTGGCCGTCGACGAGCAGGAACGCGCCCGTCCGCCGGGCCACGACGTACTCCTCGGCGGCGACCGGGGACGCGAGCCGCAGCGTCACGCGGCCGATGTCGTTGAGGTCGAGGCGCTCGGCGGGCTCGAGCTCGGCGGTGTCGAGGTCGAGCCGCCCGACGACGTCGCGCACGACGGCCTGCACCGTGCGGGTCGTGTGCTTGAGCAGCACGCGCGCACCGGGCAGGAGCGGGCGGTCGCTGAGCCACGCGACGGTGCCCTCGACGTCCTGCGTGACCTCGGGCGCCTCCGCCGCGGAGGCGATGAGGTCGCCGCGCGCGACGTCCACGTCGTCGGCGAGGCGGATCGTCACGGACTGCGGCGCGAACGCCTCCGTGAGCTCCTCGCCGGACGCGAGGGAGTCTGCCGTGTCGATCCCGACGACGGTCGTGCGGCGACCGGACGGCAGCACCACGACCTCGTCCCCGACCGTCACGACGCCCGACGCCACCTGGCCGGCGTACCCGCGGTAGTCGCGGTAGCGCTCGTCGGCCGCGGCCTGCGGGCGGATGACGACCTGGACGGGGAAGCGGAACGCCTCGGTCTCCGGGTCGTCGCCGGTCGGGAGCTCCTCGAGCAGCTCGAGCAGGCTCGGGCCGTCGTACCAGGGCGTGTTCGCGCTCGCCCGGTCCACCACGTTGTCGCCCACGAGCGCGGACACGGGGATGGTGTGGACGTCGCCGACGCCGAGCGACGTCGCGGCCGCGCGGATGTCCGCCGCGAGCTCCTCGTACCGGGCCTCGCTGTAGTCGACGAGGTCGATCTTGTTGACCGCGACGACGACGTGGGGCACCCGCAGGAGGCTCGCGACCGCGAGGTGGCGGCGCGTCTGCTCGAGCAGGCCCTTGCGCGCGTCGATGAGCAGCACGACGACGTCCGCGGTCGACGCGCCCGTGACGGTGTTGCGCGTGTACTGCACGTGCCCGGGGCAGTCGGCGAGGATGAACGACCGGCGCGCGGTCGCGAAGTACCGGTATGCCACGTCGATGGTGATGCCCTGCTCGCGCTCGGCGCGCAGGCCGTCGGTGAGCAGCGCGAGGTCGGCCGACTCGAGCCCGCGGTCGCGCGAGACGCGCTCGACCGCGTCGAGCTGGTCGGCGAGCACGGACTTCGAGTCGAAGAGCAGGCGGCCCACGAGCGTGGACTTGCCGTCGTCGACGGACCCCGCCGTCGCGAGGCGCAGCAGCGTGCCGCGGCGCGCGTCGTCGAGCGGCGGCGCCGCGTCCTCGGTGACGGTGCCGGTGCTGGTCTGGGTGCCCATCAGAAGTACCCCTCCTTCTTGCGGTCCTCCATGGCGGCCTCGGAGAGGCGGTCGTCGGCGCGGGTCGCGCCGCGCTCGGTGATGCGCGTCGCCGCGACCTCCGCGATGACGTCGTCGACGCCCGTCGCGTCCGAGCGCACGGCGCCGGTGCACGACATGTCGCCGACGGTCCGGTACCGCACCGTCTCGGTGCGCAGGGACGCCGTCTCGGCGTCGGTGCGGGGCTCCGAGTACGGCCCGACGGCGAGCAGCATCCCGTCGCGGTCGAACACCTCGCGCTCGTGCGCGTAGTAGAGCTCGGGAAGCTCGATCCGCTCGCGCGCGATGTAGCGCCACACGTCGAGCTCGGTCCAGTTCGACAGCGGGAACACGCGCACGTGCTCGCCCGGGCGGTGGCGCCCGTTGTAGAGGTTCCACAGCTCCGGGCGCTGGTTGCGCGGGTCCCACTGGCCGAACTCGTCGCGCAGCGAGAACACGCGCTCCTTGGCGCGCGCCTTCTCCTCGTCGCGACGGCCGCCGCCGAACACGGCGTCGAACCGGTGGCCGGAGATCGCGTCGAGCAGCGGCTGCGTCTGGAGGGGGTTGCGCGTGCCGTCGGCGCGCTCGCGCAGGCGGCCGTCGTCGAGGTAGTCCTGCACGCTCGCGACCTCGAGCCGCAGGCCGAGGCGCTGCGCGGTCGCGTCGCGGTAGGCGAGCACCTCGGGGAAGTTGTGGCCGGTGTCCACGTGGAGCACGGGGAACGGCACCGGGCCGGGCGCGAACGCCTTGACCGCGAGGTGCAGCATCACCACGGAGTCCTTGCCGCCGCTGAACAGCAGCACGGGCCGCTCGAACTCGGCGACGACCTCGCGGATGATGTGGATGCCCTCGCTCTCCAGAGCGTCGAGCTGCGCGAGGCGGCGCCCGCCCGGCAGCGCCGTGGCGGGGACCGGTGCAGCCTCTGCGGAGGCGCCGGCAAGAGCACCGGCGGGGGAGCCCGGTGCGTCGGTCGTCAGGTCGATGGTCGTCATGCCCGTCCTCATACGTGGAGTCCGCACTCTGTCTTGTCGAGCCCCGCCCAGCGGCCGGCCCTCGGGTCCTCGCCCGGCGCGACGCGCCGGGTGCACGGCTGGCAGCCGATCGACGGGTAGCCGTCGTTCAGCAGGGGGTTGAGGATCACCTGGTGCCGTGCGGCGTACGCGAGCAGGTCGTCGAACGACCAGGCCGCGAGCGGGTTGATCTTCACGAGCCCGTTCTTCTCGTCGAAGGTCACGAGCGGGGTGCTCGTCCGGGTCGGCGCCTCGTCGCGGCGCACGCCCGTGACCCACACCTCGTAGCCCGCGAGCGTGCGGTGCAGCGGCTCGACCTTGCGCATCTGGCAGCACAGCGCCGGGTCGCGACCGAACAGGTCCTTGCCGTGCGCCGCGTCCTGCTGGGCGACGGTGAGCTCGGGCCGGACGTCGACGACCGTCACGTCCATCTGCTGCTCGACGGCGTCGCGCGTCCCGACCGTCTCGGCGAAGTGGTAGCCCGTGTCGAGGAACAGCACGTCGACCCAGGGAATCTGCGCCGCCACGACGTGGGGGAGCACGGCGTCGGCCATAGAGCACGCGACCGCGACGGACGTCCCGAACTCGCGCGCCGCCCAGGCGATGACCTCCTCGGCCGTCGCCTCCGGGCGGGTGGCCCCCTCGACGCCGGGCGTGCCGGCGCCGTGCAGCAGCTCCGCGCCGCGCCGCGCGATCTCGCGCAGCTCGTCGAGGGACCGCTTCTCGCGGCCCTGCTCGACCTGCCGGGCGCGCTCCGCGTGGTGCGCCGCCTTCGCGCTCTCGCGCTGCTCGGCCTTCGCCCTCGCCGCGGCGCGCAGCGCGGCCAGCGGGTCGGTGGTGCCCGACGGCGGTGTGCCGGCGGTGGTGGTCGTCACGCCCTGGTCCTCGCTCACTGGAGCGCCTCCTCGTCGGCTCGGTGCGCCCACTCGGCGAAGGTCTCGGTCCCGTCCTTGTCGGCCTCGTACCGCCGGACGACGCGCTCGACGTAGTCGGGCAGGTCGGTCGCGGTGACCTTGAGGCCGCGCACGGTGCGGCCCATGCCGGCGACCTCGCGGTCGTCGGACGCCAGGCCGCCGCCCAGGTGGACCTGGAAGCCCGGGACCTGCTCGCCGTCGTCGTCCATCACGAGCTGACCCTTGAGCCCGATGTCCGCCGTCTGGATGCGTGCGCACGAGTTGGGGCACCCGTTGACGTGCAGCGAGAGCGGCTTCATGTGCGACAGGTCGCCGAGCCGCTTCTCGAGCTCGTCGATCGTGGCGGTCGCGGTGTCCTTGGTGTCGACGATGGCGAGCTTGCAGTACTCGATGCCCGTGCAGGCGATCGTGCTGCGGCGGAACGGGCTCGGGTTGGCGTCGAGCCCGTTGGCCTTGAGCGTCGAGACGACGTGCTCGACCTGCTCGTCCGGCACGTCGAGCACGAGGAGCTTCTGGTGGGGCGTGAGGCGCACGCGGTGCGAGCCGACCGACTCGGCGAGGTCGGCGACGTTCGCCAGGATCGTCCCGGACACGCGGCCGACGTACGGCGCCGCACCGACGTAGTTGAGCCCGTCCTTCTGCTTGTGCACGCCCACGTGGTCGCCGGGCACGGGCGGCTTGGGGGCGGGCGGGCCGTCCGGCAGCGCGTACCCGAGGTACTCGGTCTCGAGGACCTCGCGGAACTTCTCGGGCCCCCAGTCGGCGAGGAGGAACTTGAGGCGCGCCTTGTTGCGCAGCCGGCGGTAGCCGTAGTCGCGGAAGATCTGCACGACGCCGTGCCAGACGTCGGGCACCTGCTCCTCGGTGACGAACGCCCCGAGGCGCTCGCCGAGGCGCGGGTTCGCGGACAGCCCGCCGCCCACCCACAGGTCGAACCCGATGCCGAGCTCGGGGTGGCGGTGCGCCACGAACGCGACGTCGTTGATCTCGTGCACGACGTCCTGGCTCGGGTGCCCGGTGAGCGCGGTCTTGAACTTGCGCGGGAGGTTCGCGAGCTCGGGGACGCCGATGTACTTCTCGGTGATCCCCGCGACGGCCGGACCGATGTCGATGAGCTCGTCGGCGGCGATCCCCGCGACGGGGCTGCCGAGCACGACGCGCGGGACGTCGCCGCACGCCTCCGTGGTCTGGAGGCCGACGGCCTCCAGGCGGCGCCAGATCTCCGGGACGTTCTCGACCTCGACCCAGTGGAGCTGGATGTTCTGACGGTCGGTGATGTCGGCGCTGTCGCGGCCGAAGTCCTTCGAGATGTCCGCGATCACGCGGAGCTGCTCGGTCGTCAGGGCGCCGCCGTCGATGCGGACCCGGAGCATGAAGTACCGGTCCTCGAGCTCGTGCGGCTCGAGCGTGGCCGTCTTGCCGCCGTCGATCCCGGGCTTGCGCTGGGTGTACAGGCCCCACCAGCGGAACCGCCCGTGCAGGTCGTCGCCGGTGATGGAGTCGAAGCCCTCCCGCGCGTAGATCGTCTCGATCCGCTCGCGGACGGACAGCCCACCGTCCTCCTGCTTCCACTTCTCGTTGCCGTTGAGCGGCTCGGTGCCGTCGACCTTCCACTGCCCGTTCGGCCGGGCGGCGCGCGCCGGGCGGGCCGGCCGCTCACCGGTGCGGGCCGGGCGCTCAGGTCGGGCCGGGGTGGCGTCCGGCACCGTCGTGACCTGCGTCATCGGTGTTCCTCGTGTCCTCGTTCGGGGGCGGGGACGCGCGACGGCGAGCGCTCAGCGAGGGTGCGAGTGGCTGAGGACCGACGGCGCGCGCCGGTTCTCAGGGGTTCTCGGAGAGAGAGGCGAGCCGTGGCTCGCGCTGAGTCGGGCGCGGTTCAGCGACAACAGCTGAGACACGTGTGCGCGCACGCCGGCATCCCGTGACGCGAGGTCACGAGGAGGGTGCGGGCTGCCGTGGTCATGCCCTGAACGATAGCGGGGGTCCAGCGGCGTGGACAGCCCCGGTCCGCATGGTGGGAAACCGGAAATAGTAGACCGTTCTAGTCTGGTTTGTCGAGCCCTTGCCGCTCGCTATGGCCCGGGCGCGGTGCGCACCGCGCGCGACCTGGACGCATCTCACTTTGTGCAAACTTTCACGACAGGGTCGTCAGCAAATAGGATGGCGCCATGGAGTTCCTCTACAACGTCTTCGTCGCGCTGCACTTCATCGGGTGGGCCATCGTCCTCGGCGGCTACCTCGCGTCCCTGCGTTCGCCGGGCCTGTACAAGGGCGTCTTCCACGGCGCGCTCACCGCGCTCGTCGCGGGGATCGCCATGGTCGGCATCGGCGAGGCGTCCGTCTGGGAGACCTGGACGAATGGCGGGCCGGACATGGCCAAGATCGGCGTCAAGCTGGTCGTCGCGCTCGTCATCGCCGTGCTGGCGTTCGTCGCCAAGCGCCAGGGGGCCAAGGCGGCCGACGGCGCCGTCGCACCGGGTGTCAAGCACGCCATCGGTGGCCTGACCCTCGTGAACATCCTCGTCGCGGTCTTCTGGAACTGACCGCAGCGACCCGGCCGGGGCCCGTCGACGGATCGTCCGTCGGCGGGCCTTCGTCGTCACCGGGGCATTGACGAGCAACTATGTGCATGGTCCACTAGTCGCATGGTCCTTCGATATCTCGTCCTCGGGCTCCTCACGGTCCGGCCCATGACGGGCTACGACCTCAAGCGCGCGTTCGACTCCTCCGTGCGCCACTTCTGGGCGGCCGACCGGTCGCAGCTCTACCGCACCCTTGCCGCGATCGTGGAGGCGGGGCTGGCCGAGGTCGAGGTCGTGCCCCAGGAGAGCTACCCCGACCGGAAGGTCCACACGATCACCGACGCCGGCCGCGCGGCGCTGCGCGGCTGGCTCGCCTCGCCGCTCGCGCCCGAGGACTCGCGCGAGCCCTTCCTCGGCCGGCTGTTCTTCGCCGACCAGCTCGACGACGACGGCGTCGCGGGGCTCCTCGCGGCCCGACGCGCGCTGGCCGAGGAGACGGTCGCGACGCTCACCGCCGAGGAGGAGCGGGTCGCGGCGGTCCTCGCGGGCGGCGGCCCCGACGCGGACCGCGTCCGGGGCACCCGCGGCCTCGCCCTGCGCCTCGCGACGCTCCGCCACGGGCTCGCGCACGCCCGCACCGAGCTCGCGTGGCTCGACGAGACCGAGCGGGAGGTGCTCGCGTGACCGCGCCGGACGTCGTCGTGCACCACCCCGCCACCCGCCCTGGCGCGCCGGGCACGGGTGCCGTCTCCGTCGTCCTGCTGCACGGGGGCAACGTGGCGTCGTGGATGTGGGAGCCGCAGGTCGAGGCGCTGGACGACCTCGACGTGTGGACGCCCGACCTGCTCGGCTTCGGGAGCCGGGGGGACCAGGTCCCGGCGTCGCTCGACGCGGTCGTCGACGACGTCGCCGCGACGGTCTCCGCGTTCCCCGCCGGGCGGGAGGTGCACGTCGTCGGGCTGTCGTTCGGCGGGATCGTCGCGCTGCGCCTCGCCGCGCAGCACCCGGGACTCGTGCGCTCCGTCCTCGCGTCCGGTGCGGTGGTCGACGGCGTGCCTGGCCTCGCCGGCGCGTTCGGCCGCGCGCAGCTCCGGGTCTGGGACCGGCCCTGGTACTGGCGCAGTCAGGCCGTCGCCATGGGCGTCCCCGCGGACGCGCGCGACCTGTTCGTGCGCTCGGGGCTCGCGATCCGCCGCGAGACCATGGCGCGGCTGCTGCCCGACGTCTACGGCGGGCGCTGGCCCGACGGCCTCGCGGAGTCGGGAGCCCGCGTGCTCGCGGTCGCGGGCGGCCGGGACCTGCGTGCCGCCCGGGGCGCCCTGGCGACGATCGGGCGCCGCGTGCCCGACGCAGTCGTCCGCCTGGCGCCCGGGATGCACCATCAGTGGAGCGCGGAGGACCCGGACCTGTTCAGCGCGATGATCCGGTCCTGGGTGGTCGACGGCGTCGCGCACCCGCGACTGGTGCCTCCCCCGAGGCGTGCGTAGCGCGCCCGACGTGCGAGGGTTTCCCCCGTGAACGTCGGTGGAGAGGTCCTCGTCGGACTGGCGATCCTGGTCGGCCTGATCGGGATCGTCGTGCAGGTCCTGCCCGGGAACGTGCTCGTGCTCGGCGCGATCCTCGTGTGGGCGATCGTCACGGGCGGCACCGCGGCGTGGGTCGTCTTCGCCGTCGCCGCGGTCCTCGTGGTCGCCGCCGAGGTGTCGCAGTACGTCCTCGCCGGCCGCCACATGCGCCGGGCGGACGTCCCCTGGTCGACCCTCGTCTGGGGCGGGATCGCGGGCGTCGTCGGGTTCTTCGTCATCCCGGTGATCGGGCTCTTCATCGGCTTCGTGCTCGCCGTGTTCGTCGCGGAGCTCCTGCGCCGCCGGGACCGCCGCGCCGCGTGGCGCGCGACCGTCGCCGCGATGCAGGCCACGGGCATCACGATCCTGGTCCAGCTCCTGGGGGGCCTCCTCGCGGCGGCGACGTGGGGCGTGGGGCTCGCGATCACCTGACGTGCGTCAGCCGGGGATCTCCATCACATAGAGCGTGTTCCCGTCGACGTCGCGCAGCGAGAACATCGGCGGGACGCCCTCCCAGCGCAGGAGGTCTCCGGTGCTCGCGCCGGCGTCGGTGAGCGCCGCGTGGTCGGCGGCCGCGTCGGAGGTCGTGAGGCGGATGCCGGTGTCGACGCCCGCGGGGAGTCCGTCTCCTGTTGCGACCAGCGCGACGGACGTCGCCGACCCCGGGGGCGCGACCTCGATCCAGCGGAACCCCTCCTGGAGCTCGCCGTCCATGCGGACCTCGAAGCCGAGCGTCCCGGTGTAGTAGGCGAGCGCGCGGTCCTGGTCGGTGACCGGGATCGCGACGGTGTGCACGCCCGTGAGGTGGGTCGTCGCCATGGTGACTCCTTCGTGGTGCGGCAGGTGCTGCGGACGAACGGGGAGACCGTCGCGGGCGACAGGACTCATCGGCGGGGCGGCGCCGGGTGTGGGCGGGGGCGCCTAGGCTGGAGGGGCTATGGCTTCGCTCTTCGAGAACCTCCCGCTGCCCGGCCTCGACACGCTGTTCGACGGCCCGCGCGTCGACCACGGCGGCGAGTCCCGCCTCCCGCGGACCGCCCCGCGCTGGACCGACGACCCGGCCGTGCCCGACGGCGCGGGGTCGCCCGCCGGGGACGGCGGGACGGGGCCGGGGAGCGCCGGCTCGTCGCCGGGAACGGGGGAGCGCAGGGGCCGGTACGCCCACCTCGACCCCGAGGCGCTGCTCGACGGGCTCAACCCGCAGCAGCGCGAGGCCGTCGTCCACGCGGGCGGGCCGCTGCTCATCGTCGCGGGCGCCGGGTCGGGCAAGACGCGCGTGCTCACGCACCGCATCGCGCACCTGCTCGCGACGCGCCGGTCGAACGCCGGGCAGATCCTCGCCATCACGTTCACCAACAAGGCCGCGGCGGAGATGCGCGAGCGCGTGGAGGCCCTCGTCGGGCCGTCGGCGCGGAACATGTGGGTCTCGACGTTCCACTCCGCGTGCGTGCGCATCCTGCGCCGCGAGGCGAAGACGCTCGGGCTCCGGTCGAGCTTCTCCATCTACGACGCGGCGGACTCGCAGCGGCTCATCACGCTCGTCACGCGCGAGCTCGACCTCGACCCCAAGAAATACCCGGCGCGCTCGCTCGCGAACAAGATCTCGGACCTCAAGAACGAGCTCATCGACCCCGAGACCTACGCCCGGGACTCGGGCGCGCACGCGACGGACGACGGCCTCGCGGCGCGGGGCGGACAGCACGGCGCGAACGTCCCCGAGTTCGACCAGGTGCTCGCCGACGTCTACACGCGCTACCAGGCGCGCCTCGTCGCGGCGAGCGCGCTCGACTTCGACGACATCATCATGACCACGGTCAACCTGCTCCAGGCGTTCCCCGCCGTCGCGGAGCACTACCGCCGCCGGTTCCGGCACGTGCTCGTCGACGAGTACCAGGACACCAACCACGCGCAGTACGTGCTCGTACGCGAGCTCGCGGGCGTCGGCGAGGACTCGGCGGCGACCGACGCCGCGACGAGCGGGACCGGGGAGGCGCAGGTCCCCGCGCTCGACCCGGCCGAGCTCACCGTCGTCGGCGACGCCGACCAGTCGATCTACGCGTTCCGCGGCGCCACGATCCGCAACATCCTCGAGTTCGAGGCCGACTACCCGGACGCCCGGACCATCCTGCTCGAGCAGAACTACCGCTCGACCCAGAACATCCTGTCCGCCGCCAACGCCGTCATCTCGCGCAACCCCGACCGCAAGCCCAAGCGCCTGTGGACCGACTCGGGCGCGGGCGCGAAGGTCATCGGCTACGTCGCGGACAACGAGCACGAGGAGGCGCGGTTCGTCGCCGAGGAGATCGACCGCCTGGGCGACTCCGACGGCGTGCGCCCCGGCGACGTCGCGGTGTTCTACCGGACCAACGCGCAGTCCCGCGCGCTGGAGGAGGTGCTCATCCGCGTCGGCCTGCCCTACAAGGTCGTCGGCGGCACGCGCTTCTACGAGCGGCGCGAGGTCAAGGACGCGGTCGCGTACCTGCGCGCGATCGACAACCTCGACGACGACGTCAACCTGCGCCGCGTGCTCAACACCCCCAAGCGCGGGCTGGGGGACCGGGCCGAGGGCGCCGTCGCGGCGCTGGCGGACCGCGAGCGCATCTCGTTCGGTGCGGCGCTCGCCCGGATCGACGAGATCCCCGGCCTGACCAACCGCACCCTCAACCCCCTGCGTGCGTTCGTCGAGCTCATGACCGGGCTGCGCGAGCTCGCGGACTCCGGCGCGAGCCCGTCCGAGATCCTCGGCGCCGTCCTCGACCGCACCGGCTACCTCGCCGAGCTGCGAGCGAGCGACGACCCGCAGGACGCGACGCGCGTCGAGAACCTCGCCGAGCTGCACGCCGTCGCGACGGAGTTCACGGAGCTCGACCCGGAGGGCACGCTGTCGGACTTCCTCGAGCGCGTCTCGCTGGTCGCGGACGCCGACCAGATCCCCGCGGACGACGGCGACGACGAGGGCGAGGAGAAGGAGGACCCGGGCGTCGTCACGCTCATGACGCTCCACACGGCCAAGGGCCTCGAGTTCCCCGTCGTGTTCCTCACCGGCATGGAGGACGGCACGTTCCCGCACATGCGGTCCCTGCACGACGACGCCGAGCTCGCCGAGGAGCGCCGCCTCGCCTACGTGGGCATCACCCGCGCGCGCGAGCGGCTCTACGTGTCCCGGTCCGCGGTGCGGTCCGCGTGGGGCATGGCCAACGAGTTCCCGCCCAGCCGGTTCCTCGAGGAGATCCCCGAGGAGCTGTGGGACTGGCGGCGGCGCGAGTCGTCGATGGCCACGCTGCGCGCCGGCGGGTCGGTCTGGGGCCGCGGCTCGGGCTCGGGCTCGTGGTCCGGTTCGCGGTCCGGGTTCGGGTCGGGGGCACGGTCAGGGGCCGACGACGACGGGTCTACCATCCGCGGGCCTCGTTCCTCGGGCCGCTCCCGCCAGACCCGCCACGACCCGTCGTCGTCGGCCCCTGCCCGCGCCGCGTTCGGCTCGCCGTCCGGTGGGGCGAAGTTCGGGTCCGCGACGCCGCGGGCCGACGGGGACGTGCCGAACCTCGCCGTGGGGGACAAGGTCACGCACGACGCGTACGGGCTCGGGACGGTCGTCGCGCTCGAGGGGGCGGGGCCGAACGCCGTCGCGAAGATCGACTTCGGGGCCGACGGGACCAAGCGCCTCCTGCTGCGCTACTCACCGGTGACCAAGCTCTGACGGGTCAGCCGATCGTGCCGAGCGCGCGGTAGGCGAGGACGAACGCCGCGGCGACGACGGCGGTGCCCGCGACGGCGATCGCGACGGTCAGTGCTCCGCGGAGCCGACGTGCGAGCATGCCGACGAGAAGGATGAGCGCGACGACGCCGATCACGACCCAGTAGGTGGCGCCCGTCGTCTCGACGACCGTCGTGAGCCCGTACACCGACTCGCCGACGCCGATGCCCGCGAGCGCCGCGGTGCCGAGGGCGGCGTGGACGCCCGCGCGCCACAGCCACGCCGCCGCGACGCCGACGAACGGGCCGACGACCAGGCCGACCACGCCGAACATCGTCGGGTCGTAGAAGAACCCGCGCACGTCGGCGGCGACGGTGTAGCCCAGGGTGAGCAGCACGAAGCTCGTGGCGCCCAGCACGGCGGCGTGCCACGTCCGGGCACGCGGGGCGCGCGCGTACCAGGCGACCAGGAGCGCCGTGAGCAGCGTCCAGCCGCTAGCCGAGTTCGCGAAGGGCGCCGCGGCGTCGGGCAGGAACCCCTGGGCGTACGAGGTCAGGCCGCCGAGCACGAAGCTCGCGACGAGCACGACGGCAGCGCGCCGCCAGGGGCGACCCGGCGACGTCGTCACCCCGGCGGGTCGGTTCGGTGCCGACGAACGGTCGTCGGCGCGGTCGGGGAGAGAGGTCGTCTCGGGCACGCCACGACGCTAGGCGCCGTGGCGGCGTCGGGCGTCACCCCGTCGTCGGGCACGGGCGCGCGAGGCGTCCTACCGTGGCAGGACGACCGAGCCCCGAGGAGCCTCCCGTGACCCAGCCGGCCGCCCGCCCCGCCCCGTGGCCCGACCTCGACGTCCGACGGTGGGAGCCGACGCGCCGGCCGCTCCACCTGTTCACCCAGGTGATCGGCAAGGTCGTGCTCGACCTGACGCCGTTCGTCAACCACTGGTGGAACGTCGCGTTCCACGTGACGTCGCGCGGGTTCGTCACGCCCGTGATGCAGGTCGGCGACCGCGCGCTCGACGTCGAGATCGACCTCGTGGCGGAGCGCGTCGCGTTCCGCACGTCCGACGGGCGCACCGAGACCATCGTGCTGGGGCCGATGTCCGTCGCCGACTTCTACGCCCGCACGCTCGCGTGCCTCGAGCGTCTCGACGTGGCCGTGCGGGTGTGGTCGACGCCGCGCGAGATCCCCGACCCCGTGCCGTTCGAGGAGGACACCGAGGTCGGGGAGTGGGACGGCGAGCTCACGCGCACGTGGCTCGCGACCGTGCAGCGGGTCGTCGCGGTGATGGAGCGGTTCCGCTCCGGGTTCTACGGCAAGTCGAGCGGGCCGCGCTTCTACTGGGGCGCGTTCGACCTGGGGCTCACGCTGTTCAACGGGCGACCCTTCCACCAGCCGGACGCCGTCGAGCCCATCTACCGCTACGCGGAGAACGCCGAGAACCTCGCCGTCGGCTACTGGCCCGGCGACCCGACGACGCACGCGGACCAGGTCTACGCGTACGCCTACCCGCAGCCGCCGGGGATGGCCGACCTCGACCTCACCCCGGGGTACTGGGACCCCGGCCTGCGCGAGGCGGTGCTCCCGTGCGGGGTGCTGCGCGACGCGGCGGACCCCGACGCCGTCCTGCTCGCGTTCTTCGAGCGCTCCTACCGTCAGCTGGCGACGGCCGCCGGGTGGGACCTCGACGCGTTCACGGGACCGGTCCCGCCGGGCTGAGGGCAGCCAGGGGACCGGTCACGCCGGGTCAGGAGGCCTGGCGGTGCGGCGCCGCGAGCGCAGCGCGCAGGCCTGCGACGTCGGACCCCGCCTCCGCGAGCGCGTCGACCAGCGCGCGGTGCGCCGTCGAGCCCTTCGCCCGCGCGACCGCGGCGAGGACGTGGCCCGAGTCGATGGTGCGCGACCCCTCGTGCACGGCCTCGCGCAGCGAGAGCTCGAGCGCCTTCTTCGCCTCGGGCGTGAAGGGGATGTGCGAGCGCCGGTTGCGTCGCCCGCGACGGCGCTCGTCGTCGCGGGCGCGGTCGAGCGCCCCCGGCCCGAAGGCCGCGTCCGTGCGCGCACGGATCTCGTCGAGGTCGATCCCGAGGGCGGCGAGGGCCGGACCGTCGAGCGTGTCGTGACGACTCGCGGAGTCGACGTGGCGTTCGAGGTCGTCGGTCGTGACGCCGACGGTGGCGAGCGCGGTGGCGCCCGCGCTGCCGTCCTGGCCGGCGAGGGAGAGGAGCAGGTGCACGGCGTCGATGGCGTCGTCGCCGCGCGAGCGGGCCACCTCCTGGGCGCCGACCACCGTCTCGCGGGCGTCGGCGGCGAAGCGTTCGAACATGTCATGACCTCCTGGTGGTGCGGGACGCGCCGTACTTCTTGTGCACGGCCTGGCGGGTGACGCCGAGGCGGTCGGCGATCTCCTGCCACGACCAGCCGAGCGCGCGGGCGTGCTCGACCTGGAGCGCCTCGAGGCGCTCGGCGAGCACGCGCAGCGAGCGCACGGCACGCAGCCCCGTGTCGGGGTCGGTGCTGCTCGCGGCGTCCATGTCGACGGGTTCCATGGCTGTCAATCTAGGTTGACGCGACGCCCTCTGTCAACACAGGTTGACGACGGCGGACCTCGATCCGGGGGTCGGGACCGGTCGGCTAGTGTCGTGCCGCCGCGCGGCACGAGCGTGCGGGCCGTCGATCGACAGGGGAGATCTCGCGATGCAGCACCGGTACGGAACGCGGAGGGCGGCGCGCGCCGCTTCCGTCGTGGCGGTCCTCGCCCTGGCCCTCGGGGGCTGCGGCGCCGACGCCTCGGACGCCGGTCCGGCGGCGACCGCTTCGGAGGCGCCCGCGCTCTCGACCGACCCGACCCCCGTCCCCGTCCGGGGCCACGTCCTCGGTCTCGACCTCGAGGGCACGGTCGGTCCCGTGGTGGTCGACGGGGACCTCGGCGTCCTGCGCATCGAGGTCGGGGCGAGCGGCGGCGAGGGGTCGCTGCTGACCGGGAGCGTGTTCGGGAACCGGGCGATCGCCGACCAGGAGGACTCCTTCGACGGGGTGCGTCTGGTCGACCTCGACGCCGGTGTCGTCCGCGAGGCGGCGCGATCGGGCTCCGGGAAGGCGTTCGCCGAGCTGGGCGAGCAGTACATGATCGCGCCGGGTCGTGAGCCCGTCGTGGGCTTCGTCGCGTTCGACGCGCCCAGCGCGCCGACCACCGCGGTCCTCGTGCCGTCGCTCGGTCTCGTCGAGGACGTCCCGGTGGTGGCTGCGGCCGACGCCGACGGTCTCACCGTGCCGGTCGCCGACCTCGCCCCGTCCGGCGTCGACGACGTCGTGGCGCCGACCGCCGTCCTCGAGACGTACAGCGCCACGGCCGACGACGCCGTCCGCACGCGCGACACGGGCGAGAAGGTCAGCGTCAACGTGAGCTCCGACGTGCTGTTCGGCGTCGACTCCGCCGACCTCGGGCCAGAGGCGGACTCCGCGCTCGAGGCGGTGGCGGGAGAGCTGGCGCTCGCGGCGGACGGCGAGCTCGTGGTCGTCGGGCACACGGACGACGTGGGCGAGGACGCCGCGAACCAGGACCTGTCGGAGCGCCGGGCGCGAGCCGTGGCGGACCGGCTGGGGCAGGTCACGGACCTCGGCCGGTTCGACGTGCGCGTCGAGGGCCGCGGCGAGCGCGAGCCGGTCACGACCGAGCTCACCGACGAGGCGCGCTCCCTCAACCGCCGGGTCACGGTCGAGTTCACCGCCTCCGACGAGCCCGTCGTCGTCGAGGGACCGACCGGCGAGGTCGCCGCAGCCCAGGGGCCGACGGTCGACGGTCTGGGGGGCGCGACCCTCGAGCACCACGACACGGTGGGTGACGTCCAGAGCCTGCACGTCGGGCTCGTCGAGGTGCGGCGCGCGGGCGGCTATCTCGTCGGCACGCTCGACGTGCGCAACGACGGGACGGACTACGCGACGTTCGTGAGCGTGCTCGGGTCCGTCCGCGACGGCCGCGGTGACCTCGGCAGCGGGCTCCTGGGCGCGAGCAACGTCACGCTGCTCGACGGCGGTGTGCGCGTCTACCCGGTCGACTACCTCGTGGAGCCCACGTTCTACGACCTCAACGGGCGCAACGTCCTCGCGGACCTGCAGGTCGGGTCCCTGGACCCGGGCGTCACGTCCCGGGTGACGGTCGTCTGGCCGGACACGGGTTCGGACACCGTCGTCGTCGACGTGCCCGACGGCTCGACGTCCGTCTCGGACGGCAGCACGCCGGTGCGGTTCGTGGACGTGCCGGTCGCGGACTGACCCCGGTGGCGCCCGCGCGGACGCCGCGTGACGAACGGAACACGTGGCGCCGGCCGTCGTCCCCGCCGAGCGATAGGAGCCCCGGCCTTCCCGGGCTACCCTGTACAGGGATGTCTTGATGTCGAGACATCGGTCATGCCGCACACGGCGCATCAGACGGAAGGACGCAGCAGGGTGGACCTGTTCGAATACCAGGCGCGCGACATCTTCGAGAAGCACGGCGTGCCCGTGCTGGGCGGGGTCGTCGCGACGACGCCCGAGGAGGCCCGCGCGGGCGCCGAGAAGCTCGGCGGCGGCACCGTGGTCGTCAAGGCCCAGGTGAAGACCGGCGGCCGCGGCAAGGCCGGCGGCGTCAAGCTCGCCCACTCGCCCGAGGAGACCGCCGAGAAGGCGTCCGAGATCCTCGGCATGGACATCAAGGGCCACACGGTCCACCGCGTCATGGTCGCCCAGGGCGCCAAGATCGCCGAGGAGTTCTACTTCTCGGTGCTCCTCGACCGGTCGAACCGCAACTACCTCGCCATGTGCTCCGTCGAGGGCGGCATGGAGATCGAGCAGCTCGCGGTCGAGCGCCCCGAGGCGCTCGCCAAGGTCGCGGTGGACCCGATCGTCGGCATCGACGAGGCCAAGGCGCGCGAGATCGTCGACGCCGCCGGCTTCGCCGAGGAGCTCAAGGCCCCGGTCGCGGCGGTCATCGAGAAGCTCTGGACCGTCTTCACGGCCGAGGACGCGACGCTCGTCGAGGTGAACCCGCTCGTCCGCACCGAGGACGGCTCGATCATCGCGCTCGACGGCAAGGTCACGCTGGACGACAACGCGTCGGAGGTCCGTCACCCGGACCACGAGGCGCTGGAGGACAAGGAGTCGACCGACCCGCTCGAGGCCAAGGCCAAGGCGAACGGCCTCAACTACGTCAAGCTCGACGGCGAGGTCGGCATCATCGGCAACGGCGCGGGGCTCGTCATGAGCACGCTCGACGTCGTCGCGTACGCGGGCGAGGCCCACGGCGGCGTGAAGCCGGCCAACTTCCTCGACATCGGCGGCGGCGCCAACGCGCAGGTCATGGCGAACGGCCTCGACGTCATCCTCAACGACCCGCAGGTCAAGTCGGTGTTCGTCAACGTCTTCGGCGGCATCACCGCGTGCGACGAGGTCGCCAAGGGCATCGTGGGCGCGCTCGAGATCCTCGGCGACGAGGCGTCCAAGCCGCTCGTCGTGCGCCTCGACGGCAACAACGTGGACCTCGGCCGCGCGATCCTGCGCGAGGCGAACCACCCGCTCGTGACCCTCGCCGAGACCATGGACGGCGGGGCCGACAAGGCTGCCGAGCTGGCCAACGCCTGATCGCCCGAAGACGCGGAAAGCTGAGACAGAGAACACCATGTCGATCTACCTGAACTCCGACTCCAAGATCATCGTCCAGGGCATCACCGGCGGGATGGGTGCCAAGCACACCGCCCTCATGCTCGACTCGGGCGCGCAGATCGTCGGCGGCGTCAACGCCCGCAAGGCCGGCACGACCGTCACGCACAAGGACCACGAGGGCAACGACGTCACGCTCCCCGTGTTCGGCACCGTGGCCGAGGCCATGGCCGAGACCGGTGCGAACGTGTCGGTCCTCTTCGTCCCGCCGGCGTTCACCAAGGACGCCGCGATCGAGGCCGTCGACGCCGAGATGCCGCTCATCGTCGTCATCACCGAGGGCGTCCCCGTCCAGGACACGGCCGAGGTCTGGGCCTACCTCCAGGGCAAGAAGACGCGCATGATCGGCCCGAACTGCCCCGGCATCATCACGCCGGGCGAGTCGCTCGCCGGCATCACCCCGCACACCATCACGGGCAAGGGCCCGGTCGGTCTCGTGTCGAAGTCGGGCACGCTGACCTACCAGATGATGTACGAGCTCAAGGACCTCGGGTTCTCGACCGCCATCGGCATCGGCGGCGACCCGATCGTCGGCACCACGCACATCGACGCGCTCGAGGCGTTCGAGAACGACCCCGAGACCAAGGCGATCGTCATGATCGGCGAGATCGGTGGCGACGCCGAGGAGCGTGCCGCGGCGTACATCAAGGAGCACGTCACGAAGCCGGTCGTCGGCTACGTCGCGGGCTTCACCGCCCCGGAGGGCAAGACGATGGGCCACGCCGGCGCGATCGTCTCCGGCTCCGCGGGCACCGCGCAGGCCAAGAAGGAGGCCCTCGAGGCCGTCGGCGTCAAGGTCGGCAAGACGCCGTCCGAGACCGCCGCGCTCCTGCGCGAGGTCCTCGCCTGACCCTGGCTCCATCGCAGGACCCATGACCCGGGTCCTCGCACCCGACGCCCCGCGACCGCTCCGCCGGTCGCGGGGCGTCGTGCGTCCGGGCCGGCGCCCTTCGTCAGGCGGCCGGGTCGCGGTCGCCGCTCGGGACCGTCGGTGCGCCCGAGGCGGCCAGCCACGCGTCGAGCCGCACCCACTGCGCGTAGAGCCACGCGGCGCGCTCCTCGTCGCCCGCCGGGAGCGCCTCGCGGGGCGTCGCCCAGATCTTGAGCGTGAGGCGCTTGTCCATCGGCAGCTCGCGCCAGATGTCGCGCACCGTGACCAGGCGCTCGAGGCCCGTGTGCGCGACGACCGCCACGCCCGTCGTCGGCGTCGCGTCGAGCGCGGCGAGGAACCCGCCGACGTGCGGCGCCATGACGTGCGGCATCCCCTCGGCGAGGAGGGCGAGGTCGTCCTCCCCGGAGGCGCTCAGCGCCGCGATGCGCGCGTCGCGGCGGCGCGGCGTGACGTTCCCGCCCTCGGGGAAGAGCAGCACGGCGGAGTCCGGCGCCAGGTCGGTGGCGAGCTCGGCGACCGCCTCGCTGCCCGACGGCGCACCGTGCGGTCGCCGGGAGCGCGGCACCACGAAGTACGCCGGCACGCGGTGCAGCAGGACGTCGATCGCCGGGTCCCACTGGAGCGTGTCCTTGAGGACGACGCGCGGCTCGCGGCCCGCCGCGTTGACGATCCGGTCCATGAGGACGAACGAGTCGCCCGGCCCCGCGTGGCGGCTCACCACGAGCACCGGGGCCCCGTCGAGCCCGTCGGCCTCGCTGAGGTCGACGTCGATCCGCAGCCGCAGCGTCCAGCGCACCTGCCAGAACAGCACCGAGAGCATCGTGCCCGCGAGGCGGACGTGCGCGCGCCGGAACGCCGGGCGGCGCAGTGCCCACCCGAACCCCGAGCCCACCCAGAGGCCGAACAGCGCGACGATCGCGGCGGCGTCCCACACGACGTAGAAGCTCGCGAGCCACAGCACGCGCGGCGCGCGGAGGCGGCCGGGCAGCGCCCAGCTCACGATGCCGCCGACGAGCAGGACGAGCATGATGCTCGTCGGGACGAGCAGGACCGCGAGGACGACGACGGCCGGCGCGAGCAGCAGCCGGCGGACCCATCGGGGCGGGGGCGGGACGTTCACGCGTCGCCGCCCAGCTCGTCCAGGTAGCGGCGCGCCGCCGCGTACGACGAGGCGGCGCGCGCTCGGGTCGTGTCCAGCCGGCGCGACGACGAGAGCCGGTCGTCGCCGGGGAGCGGCCCGCCGCTCGGCAGGACGTGGATGGTCACGTCGTCGGGGACCTCGGCGAGCTCGCGCGCGAACCGGTGCCGTCGGGAGATCTCGAACGTCACCTTCGCGACCTCCACCGCGGTCCGCGGGGGCCGCAGCGGCTCCTCGATCCGGCCGACCTGGAGCACCCAGACCGTGCGGGCGCCGCGGCGCACGGCCTCGCCCAGCGGGATCGAGGAGACCACGCCGCCGTCGACGTAGTGCTCGTCCCCGATGCGCGTGGGCGGCAGCGCGCCCGGGACGGACGCCGAGGCGAGCACGGCGTCGACGAGCGGGCCGTCGCTGAACCAGCGCTCGGCCGCGCGCTCGATCGACGCCGCGGCGACGACGAGCGGCACGGCGAGGTCCGCGAACGTCGTGCGCTCCCCGAGCACCTGGCGCAGGAGCGCGCGCAGGGGAGCCGGGCTGGCGAGGTGGGTGCGCGTCGTCGCGAGCCGGTGCACCTGCCGGTACCACGCCTCGCCGTAGACCTGCGCGGCCGCGGGCGACGACCAGGCGGACTCGAGGCGGGGGACGACGGCGGGCGTCGGGTCCGCCGCGAGCGCCGCCCCGTTGATCGCGCCGATCGACGTCCCGACCACCAGGTCGGGCGTGATGCCGCGTTCCAGCAGAGCGCGCAGCATGCCGATCTGGACCGCGCCGCGCACGCCACCGCCACCCAGGACGAACGCGGTGGGGGCGGGCGCCGTCGTCATGGACCGATCGTAGGCGCGGGTAGGCTGGCGCGCCGGGGCGAATGCCACGTACCGACCACTCGATCGACGACGATGGGCACCATGAGCACCACCAGCACGACGCGTGGTGCGCGCACGCGCACCGTGGACGGCAGCCCGGCCCCCGCACCGGTCGTGGTCCGGCGCGGGCCGTCGGGCGTGCTCGCCGCGCTCCAGGCGCTCGCGCTGTCCCTCGCGGTCGTCGTCCTGCCGGGCGTCGTGGCCTTCCTCGCGTCGTCCACCGGGTCGTCCGAGGGCACGGGGTGGGGGCAGTCCGTGACGATCGCCGCGGGCTTCTGGCTCCTCGGCCACGGGGTCCCGCTCGTGGCGAGCGGGACGACCGTCACCCTGGTCCCGCTGGGGCTCACCGCGCTCGCCCTGTTCTGCTGCTTCGCGTCCGCGCGCCGGTCCGCGCACACGACGACGTCCGCGTGGGTCGCGGGCACCGTGACCTACGCGGTCGCGACGCTGGGCGTCGCGCTCCTCGCGGGGTCCACCCCGCCCTGGGGCCTCGCGGTCGCGGTCGTCGGGGGTGCGCTCGTCGGCGGGCTCGGGCTCGGCGCCGGGATCCTCGCGCGGCCGGACGCTCCCTTCGTCGGCGACCTCACGCACCGGCTCGACGTGTGGCTCCCGCCGTCGGTGCGGCTCGGACTGCGCGGCGGGTTGCTCGGCACCAGCCTGCTGGCCGGCGTCTCGGCCGTCGTCGTCGGGGCGTGGCTCGTCGCCGGCCGCGCGACGTCGGGCGACATCGTCGCCGGGCTCGTGCCCGGGACCGTCGGCGGCATCGTGCTCGCGCTCGCCCAGCTCGCCGTCCTGCCGAACGTCGTCGCCTGGGCGGGGGCCTGGCTCGTCGGCCCGGGCTTCGCCGTGGGCGAGGGCAGCACGTTCGCCCCGAGCGGCTCCGAGCCGGGGGCGCTGCCGGCGATCCCGCTGCTCGGCGCCCTGCCCGGCGACGACTGGACCAACCCCCTGACGCCCTGGGTGCCGGCCGTCGTCGTCGCTCTCGGCGTCGTGGCCGGGGCCTTCGTGTGGCGCCGCCTGCGCGACGTGACCGGGACGCACCCGGACGACGACGTCCGGTGGCTCGACGTCGGCCTCGCCGTGGGCGGGGTCGCGCTCGGCGCCGGACTGCTCGTCGGCGTCGTGAGCTGGCTCGCGGGCGGGGCGGTCGGGCCCGGGCGGCTCGAGGTCGTCGGCGCCGACGCCCTCGTCGTCGGCGCGCTCGCCGCGGCCGAGATCGGCGGCGGCGCCGCGCTCGCCGTCCTGTGGGCGCGCCTCGACGTGCTGGGACGCCGCCACGGCGACCCCCTCGACGACGAGGCCTGACGCCGGGACGGTTCCGAGAGGGAGCCGTCGGCGGTGCTTCTCGTCAGTCGAGCGGTGGCGTGGAGGGCGGAGTCGTGTCGAGGTCGACCACCGATGTCGGGACGGGGCAGTCGGGCGGGGCGGCGAGGTCCATCCGTGTCACCACGGACCAGCCGTCCTCGGTGAGCGGGAGCTCGAAGCGCACGTCCTCGCCGGCGGCGACGCTCGCCGACCAGGTCTCGAGGCGGTCCCCGAGAGCCGCCCAGTCGTCGGCCCACGACCGCGCCGGCCTGTCGGCGTCGAGGACGTCCGTGGGCACCGCACCGACGGCGGTGGTGAGCAGACGGGCTGCCTGTGCGACGTCGAGCGCAGCGGTGGCGCGATCCTCGGGCGTCGTCGCGACCGCGAGCGTCGCTCCGGCCTCCTGGACCTGCGCGCAGGGGTCCGCCGCGGCGGCCAGGATCCTGTCGTCCTCGACGAGCTCGAGCCTGTCGTGGTTCGCATAGAGCACGATCGCCCAGACGACGAGGGCCACGGCAGCGAGGAGGACCGCGGCAGGGACCGCGAGCCACCGCCACGGGGACACTCCGCGGCGCAGACCCTCTCGGTCCACGGACGGGAGCGACGGCGGAGGGCCGGCGAGCGGCGGGGTCGGGGCGGTCACGCCGCGGACCGTGCGCTGGGCGCGCCCTCGACGGGGGCTGCGGCGGCGGGGTCGGTGAAGGCCTGACGCGGGACGACGGCGAGCAGGAGGACCGCGGCGACGAGCGCCGTCGCGCCGCAGACGACCCAGACGGTGACGTACCCGCCGAACGAGCCGGCCGTGCTCCCGGTCGCGCCGCCCTGGAGCGCGGCGCCCGCGAGCGCGATGCCGAAGACGCAGGAGGCGATCGCGCCGCCGACGGTCTTCACGGAGTTGGTCAGGCCGGTCGCGACGCCCGTGAGGGTCGGGGGCGCGGCCGCCGCGGCGGCTGCGGGCAGCGCGGCGACCAGAGCGCCGGAGCCGAGCCCGACGATCACCATGTTGGTGAGCACGTGCGCGTACGTCCCGTGGAACGGCAGGAAGAGCAGGAAGCCCAGACCCACGAGGGTGGACGCACCGACCAGGGTGAGGCGCGGCGTCGCGCGGCGGGCGACCCGGGGGTAGGACAGCGCGCCGACGATCATGCCGATCAGGTAGACGCCGATGAGCAGGGACGTCTGGAAGCCGGTCGTACCGAGGCCGTACCCGTGCTCGGCGGGGTCGGTGCGGGCGAACGTGGACAGCGGCGCCTGGGCGCCGAGCACGGAGACGCCGAACAGCCCGGCCGTGAGGAACACCGGGCCCAGCGTGGGGGACCGGAACATGCGCACGTCGACGAGCGGGTCGTCCTGACGCAGCTCCCACCGGGCGAACGGCCACAGCAGCGCGGCGCCGAGCACGACGAGCGCCCACGGCGCGAACGCGACGACGCCCTCGAGGCGGAGCAGGCTGAGGCCGCCCGTGAGCGCGAGGAGCGCGAGCGAGACGAGCACGAGGCCGACGGTGTCGAAGCGCCCGCCCGCGGGGTCGGGCGACTCCTGCACGCCGAGCAGCACGACGACGAAGCACACGACGACGAGCAGCGCGGGGACGAGGAGCACGACGCGCAGCGGGAGCGCGTCGACGAGCGCGCCGCCGGCGAGCGCGCCGACGATGGCGCCGGTCTCGAGCGCCGCGACGAGGACGCCCGCGGCCCGCGCGGTGACGGCGGCGGGGTTCGCGAGGCGTCGGGCTCGCGACCAGACGAGCGCGATCTCCAGCGGCAGCCACACGACGTAGAACCCCTGCACGGCCCACGCCACGAGGAACACCGCGAACGAGTCCGTGAACGGCAGGACGAGCGACGCGGCCGCCGTGACCGCCGTCGACCACAGGAGGATGCGGCGGTGGCCGACCATGTCGCCGAGCTTGGCCAGCGCGGGCACGACGAGCGCGGACAGCATGAGCTGGGAGCCCTCGAGCCAGTTCACGTCGGCGTCGTGCACGCCGAGGTGCCGCGCGATGTCCGTGAGCATCGGCGTGTAGTAGCCCTGGAGGACGCCGCTCGTCAGCTCGACGAAGGCGAGGAACCCGACGACGCCGGCGAGGGTCGAACCCGCGAGGCGCCCGGTGAGCGAGCGAGCCATCGCTGCTCCTTCTGCGTGGGGAGGCGCGCGTCGTCGCACGCCCCGGAGGTGGGGGAGCGTCAGGGTAGCCGCTCGAGGAGCGCGCGGTGGAACCGCTCGCCCCGCTCGAGCTCGGCGACCTCGACGCGCTCGTCGACGCCGTGGATGGTGGCGCGCAGCTCGGCGGACATCGCGAGCGGCGCGAACCGGTACACGGCCGGGGAGAACCGGTGGAAGTGCCGCGCGTCGGTCGCCTGCATCGTGATGTACGGGGCGGGCAGCGCGTCGGGGTGCGAGACGCCGACGCACGCGGCGAGGACGGCGAACCGCTCGTCGTCGACGGGGGACTCGGGGGAGGGCTCGCTGCCCTCGACGACCTCGATCTGGACCTGCGGGTCGTCGACGCGCCGCCGGACGCGCTCGACGGTGCCCGCGACGGTCTCGCCGAGCGCGATCCGCAGGTTGACGGTCGCGGACGCCTGCGACGGCAGCACGTTGGCGGCCGTGCCGCCGGAGAGCATCGTCGGTGCGACGGTCGTGCGGACGATCGCCGCGGCCTCACCGCCCATCGCGGCGAAGGTCTGCGCGGACACGGGCGGCGCGGCGGCCAGGGCGCGCAGCGCGGTGCGCGCCGGTCCGGTCGCGCGGTCGGAGAAGAGCCGGAGCATGCGCGAGATCGCGACGGGCGTGCGCGCGGGGAAGGTGCGCGGGCCGAGGCGCTCGACGGCGCGCGCGACCCGCCGGACCGCCGTCGTCGTGGGCGGGGCGGACGAATGCCCGCCCTCGCCGCGCGTGGTGAGGCGCAGCGTCAGCACGCCCTTCTCGCCGACGCCGATCATCGCGGCGCTCCCGGGGACGAGGGGGAGCGGGGAGTCCGTGACCGCGCCGCCCTCGTCGAGCACGAGCCAGGGGATCACGCCGCGGTCGCGCAGCGTCGTCGCGATCGCCGCCGCGGCCGCGCCGTGCGACTCCTCGTTGCCGCCGAACGACAGGTAGACGTCCCGCGCGGGCGTGAAGCCTGCGGCGAGGAGGTTCTCGACCGCCTCGAGCACGACGACGAGCGGCCCCTTGTCGTCGAGCGCGCCGCGCCCGTGGACCCAGCCGCCGGCGACGCGACCCTCGAACGGCGGGTACGTCCAGGCGTCGCTCTCGTCGACCGGGACGACGTCGTAGTGCGCCATGAGCACGAGCGGCGCCTCGTCGGACCGGCCGCGCCACCGGTACAGCAGCCCGAGCTCGGTGATGCGCTCCCGGTCGAGGTGCTCGTGGACCAGGGGGTAGAGCTCGGGCAGGAGGTCGACGAGCTCGTCGAAGGGCGCGAGGCCTCGCTCCTCCAGCTCGGCGGACACCGTGGGGATCCGGATGAGCCGGGCGAGGCGTTCGTCGGCACCGGGCCGGGGGGACACGGAGGCGGTCGTCATGCGCTCACCCTAGAGACTCCATGTCACGAGCAGGTGACGGAGTCTCAGGCCGTGTCGGCGGACGGTCCCGGGGCGTCGGAGGCGGTCAGGAGGACGCGGGGGCCGGCGTGGGGAACCAGCGGGCGAACTTCTCCTCGAGCGCCTGGGTCCGTTCGACGTCGCAGCGCTTCTCGGCCGAGACGGTGATCGCGCCGTCGAGGCACTGCTGGTGCGCCAGCGCGACGTCCCACGTGACGAGGGTCGAGACCATCTGCAGCGCGAGCATGGCCGAGAGGCCGACCCCGATGCCCAGCGCCGGGACGAGGGCACCGCGCACCCGTGCCCGCCAGACGGCCACGAGCGCGCGGATGCCCACGACGATCGCCCCGAGCGCGAGCGCGAGGCTCACGGCCTGCCACGGGAACGGCATCGTGCTCACGACGATCACCGCGAGCAGGAGCAGACCGAAGTGCAGCACGCGCCGCGTCGCCTGCCGGGCGAGCTCGGGGTCCGGCTCCGGCGGCTCGGGTGGCGCCGGCGGTCGGCGGTCGGTGGGCGCGTCCAGGTCCGGCCACCCCGGCGGGGGAGGGGGG
>NZ_LUAZ01000015.1:0-84869 GCF_001647255.1 Cellulosimicrobium sp. I38E | reverse complement strand
CGTCCTGAGCCAGGATCAAACTCTCCGTAAATGAACAACGCCCACCACCAAGCACAGCCCGGCAGTGAACAATCCATACGAAGCGAACCCAACCGGGTTCACAAAACTGGCATCAACACGAAAGATGACATCATCTTCCGAAATCAACCAAAGGAATCCCAGACACAACCAACCACCCCACCCGACGGGCGAAGACGATCAGCCATGCCACAGGGACAAAAAATTGGCATTGACTAACAAGCACACTGTTGAGTTCTCAAACAACCGACACACACCAACTCAGCACCACCCGACCGGGCAGAACCTCGCTTGGGGCAACTTCTCTAATCTACCAGATCCTCTGCGCCCTCTCCAACTCGGTGATCCGAGCGGAGGGAGCCGGGGAACCAGCAGCCCCGATCATGTCACGGCGCGCGATGTGCCGAGTCCTTCTCGAGGGGGGTCTCGCCCGGGGGACCAGCCACCGTCTCGTGCGATCGAGACTCGGTGTCCGTTCCTCCCTGCCGGGCGAACGTCGAGAACACTACACGCGCTCTGTCCGGGTGCCAAATCCGTGCGCTGCGCACCCCTGGCGCTCGCTCGGTGACGCCGTCCGGCGCCCCTGCGGCACCGCACGAGCGTCCGCGCGGTCCGTGCGCAGCGACGAGACGACGAAGGGGCCGGACCGCGTCGAGCGGTCCGGCCCCTTCGCCCGCGGGGCGACGTGGCTGCTAGGCGGCAGCACCGTCCGCGACCGCGACCCCGAGCGTCTTCTTCCCCCGGCGCAGGAGGGCGAACTGCCCGTGCAGCAGGTCGTCCGCCGTGAGGACGGCGTCCTCGCTCGTCACCTTGACGTTGTTGACGTACGCGCCGCCCTCGGCCACCGCGCGACGCGCGGCCGCCTTGGAGGCGACGAGGCCTGACGCCGCGAAGAGGTCGACGACCGCGTCGCCCACCTGCGCCGTCGTGCGTGGCAGCTCGGCGACCGCGGCGCCCAGGGTCCCCGCGTCGAGGCCGGCCAGCTCGCCCCGACCGAAGAGCGCCTGGCTCGCGGCGACCACGGACGCCGTCGCCTCCGCGCCGTGGACGAGCGTCGTGACGTCCGAGGCGAGGGCGCGCTGCGCCTCGCGCGCACCCGGCCGCTCGCGCACCGCGGCCTCGAGCTCGGCGATCTCCTCGCGCGTACGGAAGGTGAAGATCTTCAGCCAGCCCACCACGTCCTCGTCCGCGGCGTTGAGCCAGTACTGGTAGAAGGCGTACGGGCTCATCATGTCGGGCGCGAGCCAGACCGCCCCGCCCTCCGTCTTGCCGAACTTGGTGCCGTCGGCCTTGGTGATGAGCGGCGTGGTGAGCACGTGCACGGCCGCACCCTCGGTCTTGCGGATGAGCTCGACGCCCGACAGCAGGTTGCCCCACTGGTCGTTGCCCCCTGTCTGGAGGGACACGCCGTGCCGGCGGTACAGCTCGAGGAAGTCGATCCCCTGGAGGATCTGGTAGCTGAACTCGGTGAAGCTGATGCCCTCCTCCGAGCGCAGACGCCGCGCGACCGTGTCCTTCGCGAGCATCGTGCCGAGCCGGTAGTGCTTGCCGACGTCCCGCAGGAAGTCGATCGCCGACAGCTCGGAGATCCAGTCGAGGTTGTTCACGAGCCGGGCGGGGTTGTCACCCTCGAAGTCGAGGAACCGCGACACCTGCGACTTCAGCCGCTCGGTCCACTCCGCGACGGTCTCCTTGGTGTTGAGCACCCGCTCGCCCGACTGGCGCGGGTCGCCGATCATGCCCGTCGCCCCGCCCACGAGCGCCACGGCGCGGTGGCCCGCGAGCTGGAGGTGACGCAGCACGACGAGCTGCACGAGGTGGCCGTGGTGCAGGCTCGGCGCCGTCGGGTCGAAGCCGCAGTAATACGTGATCGGACCCTCGGCCAGCGCGGCGCGCAGCGCGGCCTCGTCGGTGGACTGCGCCACCAGGCCTCGCCATTGCAGCTCGTCGAGAACGTCGCTCACTTCTGCTCCTTCGTCGAGTGCCCGGTCCGGGCACGTGCTTCGCCGCCCGTGCGGGAGGCGGGTCCTAGTCTGCCGTGCCGCGCGGCCATCGTCGGCCACCGCCCACGGGACGGCCGGGAACGTCCGGCGGGCCGCGACGCCGTCATGGCCGCACCCCGCGGGCCGGCGGCACGACTCATCGCGCCCTGGCGCTCACACGACGGTAGGCCGAGACCGTCGGGTCCCCCGCGAGCCACGAGCGCCACGGGTAGAGGTCTCCGTCGCCCCCGTCGCCGGAGACGCCGACGCGCGGGCCCGTCGCGATCGCCGGGCGCAGCGTCGTGGCGGTCGCACGGTGCAGCACGAGCTCACCGTCGGGGTCCGTCAGCTCGGCGCCGTACTGGCGCAGGTCGAGGTCGAGCGCGACCGCGAGGCGCGCGGGACCGCGGGCGATCTGGCGGTCGGAGTCGCACCGCCCGGCGGCGAGCCGGCGCGACCGCGCGAGATCGACGCCGTCGGTCACCTCGCCCGCGCGCAGCAGGACGGCGGACGCGCGGCCGACCGGCCCGCAGACCACGTTGACGCAGTGGTGCAGGCCCAGGTGGCGGTACACGTACAGCCGGCCGGGCTCGCCGAACATCGCGCGGTTGCGCTCCGTCCGGCCGCGGAACGCGTGCGACCCCGGGTCGCGCTCGCCGTCGTACGCCTCGACCTCGGTGATCCGCAGGGTGACGTCGCCGTCGTCGCTGCGCCGGGTGAGGAACGACCCGAGCAGGTCGCGGGCGACCTCGTGGACGTCGCGCGCGTACCACGCGCGGGCCGGGACGTCCCACGGTCCGACGGCGCGGAACTCCCCGCTCCCCGTCGTCTGCGTCACGGCGTCCGTCGACATCGCACCACCTTCCGTCGTGGGCAATCTACGCCTCGCCACCGTCACCCGAGCCCCGGCGCGAGGGCCGCTCGCTCGCGCTCACGACGTTCCCCCAGCCGTCGAGGACGACGTCGGCCCGCTCGCGCGAGGCGTTGCGCGCGTAGTGCGCGCGCTCGTCCGCCATCCAGGCGAGCCAGTGCGCGCGCTGGTCCTCGCCGTCCCGGTCGAGCCCCCGGCGCAGCCGCACGTCGTCCGTGGCCTCGACCCATACGCGCAGCGCGGCGACCTCGTCCGCCTCGCGGCGACCCGCCCCGCAGCCCTCGACGACGAGGAAGGGTGCCGGGGCGACGTCGTGCCACTCGGCGAAGCGGTCGAGCTCCCAGTCGAACCGGCGGTACCGCCCGGCGCGTCCCGACGCGAGCGGGGCGAGGACCCACTCCGCGAGGCGGCCCCAGGCGGGTTCGAGCCCGCGCCAGCCCTCGTACAGGTCGTCCATGTGGAGCACCTGCGCGGGCAGCGCGTCGCCGAGCTGCGCGGCGAGCGTCGTCTTGCCCGAGCCCGCCGGGCCGTCGACCACCACGAGCCGGGTGCCCGACGGCGTCGCACGACCTCCTGCGAGCCCGTCGCCCGGGCGGGGCGACGGGCCGAGGCGCGGGACGGCGTCGCGCACGCGCCGCACGAGGTCCGCGAGGACGTCCTGCTCGACGCTCACGCGCGCACCCCCGGCGCGGGCACCGTCAGCACGAGGGTCGTCAGCCCTGCGCCCAGAAGCGGTACTCGGCCGAACGCTCCTTCGCCGTCTCGAGCTGCTCGGCGACCCGGACAGGGGCCGTGCCGCCCACGGCGTCGCGGGACGCCAGCGAGCCCTCGACGCTCAGGACGTCGCGCACGCCCGGCGTGAGGTGCTCGGAGATGCCCGCGAGGTCGTCGTCGGAGAGGTCCCACAGCTCGATCCCGCGCTCCTCGCACACGCGCACGCACGCGCCGGCGACCTCGTGCGCCACGCGGAACGGCACGCCCTCGCGCACGAGCCACTCGGCGACGTCGGTCGCGAGCGAGAAGCCCTGCGGGGCGAGCGACGCCATGCGCTCGGTGTCGAACTCGAGCGTCGCGACCATGCCGGAGAACGCGGGCAGGAGCACCTCGAGCGTGTCGACCTGGTCGAACACGGGCTCCTTGTCCTCCTGGAGGTCGCGGTTGTACGCGAGCGGCAGGCCCTTGAGCGTGGCGAGCAGTCCGGACAGGTCGCCGATGAGGCGACCGGCCTTGCCGCGCGCGAGCTCCGCGACGTCGGGGTTCTTCTTCTGCGGCATGATGCTCGACCCCGTGGAGTAGGAGTCGTGCAGGCGCACGAAGCCGAACTCCTTGGTCGCCCAGAGGATGACCTCCTCCGCGAGGCGCGAGAGGTCGACGCCGAGCATCGCCGCGACGAACGCGAATTCCGCGACGACGTCGCGCGACGCGGTGCCGTCGATCGAGTTCTCGACCGGGCCGTCGAACCCGAGCTCGGCGGCGACGGCCGCCGGGTCGAGACCCAGCGACGAGCCCGCGAGCGCCCCCGACCCGTACGGCGAGCGCGCGGCCCGCACGTCCCAGTCGATGAACCGGTCGACGTCGCGCAGCAGCGGCCACGCGTGGGCGAGCAGGTGGTGCGCGAGGAGTACCGGCTGCGCGTGCTGGAGGTGCGTGCGCCCGGGCATCGCGGCGCCGGGGTGGGCGGCGGCCTGCTCGATCAGCGCGTCGACGACGTCGAGCACCAGGCCCGCGATCGTGCGCGCCTCGTCGCGCAGGTACATGCGCGTGAGCGTCGCGATCTGGTCGTTGCGCGACCGTCCCGCACGCAGCTTGCCGCCGAGCTCGGGACCGGCCCGCTCGATGAGGCCGCGCTCGAGCGCGGTGTGCACGTCCTCGTCGTCGTCGGCCGCGACGAACGCTCCCGACGCGACGTCCTCGCGCAGGCGCTCGAGCGCCGCGAGCATGCCGTCGAGCTCGTCGTCGTCGAGGAGTCCGGCCGCGTGCAGGACCTTCGCGTGAGCCTTCGAGCCCGCGACGTCCTGGCCCGCGAGGCGCCAGTCGAAGTGCGTCGACTTGCTCAGCGCGGCGAGCGCGTCGGCGGGCCCGCCGGCGAAGCGGCCGCCCCACAGGCTCACGCGCCCTCCCCCCTCGTTGGCCTCCGCCGCCGCGCCGTCCTCGACGGGCGTGGTGGTCTCCGGTCCCTGCTGGTCGTGCGTGCTCACAGTGCTCCTGCCCCGAGGTCCACACCGTTGCCGAACTTCTCGTCGCGCGCGGCGGCGAGCTTCGCGGTGAGACCGTAGATCTCGATGAATCCCTTGGCCTGCGACTGATCGAACGAGTCGCCCTCGTCGTACGTCGCGAGGTTGAAGTCGTACAGGCTCGCCTCCGAGCGGCGGCCCGTGACGGTCGCGCGACCGCCGTGCAGCACGAGGCGCACGTCGCCCGAGACGTACCGTTGCGTGTCGTCGATGAAGACGTCGAGCGAGCGCTTGAGCGGGCTGAACCACATGCCGTCGTAGACGAGCTCGGACCAGCGCTGCTCGACGCCACGCTTGAAGCGAGCCTGCTCGCGCTCCAGGGTGACGTTCTCGAGCTCCTGGTGCGCGGCGATGAGCGCGATCGCGCCCGGCGCCTCGTAGACCTCGCGCGACTTGATGCCCACGAGGCGGTCCTCGACGATGTCGATGCGCCCCACACCCTGCGCGCCCGCGCGGCGGTTCATCTCCTGGATCGCCTGCAACGGCGTCACGGCGACGCCGTCGAGCGCGATCGGGACGCCCTGCTCGAACGTCACGACGACCTCGTCCGCGACGGGCGGGAACGTCGGGTCGTCGGTGTAGTTGTAGACGTCCTTGGTCGGGGCGTTCCAGATGTCCTCGAGGAAGCCGGTCTCGACCGCGCGGCCCCACACGTTCTGGTCGATCGAGAAGGGGTTGTGCTTGGTCGTCGCGATCGGCAGGGAGTGCTTCTCCGCGTACTCGATGGCCTTCTCGCGCGTCAGCGCGAGGTCGCGCACGGGGGCGATGGTCTTGAGCTCGGGCGCGAGCGACGTCGTCGCGACCTCGAAGCGCACCTGGTCGTTGCCCTTGCCGGTGCAGCCGTGCGCGACGGTCGTCGCGCCGAACTGGCGCGCGGCGCGCACGAGGTGCTTGACGATGACCGGGCGCGAGATCGCCGAGACCAGCGGGTACCGGTCGAGGTAGAGGCCGTTCGCGCGCAGCGCGGGCATGCAGTACTCGGCGGCGAACTCGTCGCGCGCGTCGGCGACGTACGCCTCGACGGCGCCGCAGTCCAGGGCGCGCTGCCGGATGACCTCGAGGTCCTCCCCGCCCTGGCCGACGTCGACCGCGACGGCGACGACCTCGGCGCCCGTGGCCTCGGCGATCCAGCCGATGGCCACCGACGTGTCCAGGCCGCCCGAGTAGGCGAGCACGACGCGTTCAGTCATGACGGTCTCTTTCTGTGACGTGCGGGTGGGGTCCGTGGTCCAGTCTCGCAGGGCGGTCCGCCGCGCGGGTCGTGGTCCGACGGCGGTCAGTCCGGCGTTCCGGGGACGGGCCCGCCGTGGGGCCCGGACAGCTCGAGGAAGCGCCGCGCGAGGTCGGCCCCGCCGTCGGGGTCGCGGGCGATGACGAGGATCGTGTCGTCGCCCGCGATGCACCCGAGCACGTGCGGGAGCACGGAGTGGTCGATCGCGGACGCGAGGTAGTTCGCCGCGCCGGGCGGGGTGCGCAGCACGACGAGGTTCGCCGACGCCTCGGCCGAGACGAGCATCTCCGAGCACAGCCGCGCGAGCCGGGCCGCGAGGTACTCGGGCGACTCCGCCGTCTGCACGCTGCGGTCCCCGCCCTCCCCCGGCACCGCGTACACGAGCGCTCCCGAGGCGCCGCGCACCTTCTCCGCGCGCAGCTCGATGAGGTCGCGCGAGAGCGTCGCCTGCGTCACCGACAGGCCCTCGCGCTCGAGCTCGCGCGCGAGCTCCGCCTGGGAGTGGATCTCGGTGCGGCGCACGATCTCGGCGATGCGCGCGTGACGCGCCGTCTTGGTCGTCGCCGTGCGGGCCTCGGTCACGACCGCTCCAGGAGGAACGTGAGCAACGCCTTCTGCGCGTGCAACCGGTTCTCTGCCTCGTCCCACACCGCCGAGCGCGGGCCGTCGATCACCTCGGCGGTGATCTCCTTGCCGCGGTACGCCGGCAGGCAGTGCAGCACGATCACGTCGTCCTTCGCGTGCGCGAGGAGGTCGTCGTTCACCTGGTAGGGCACGAACGGGAGCGCACGCTGCTCGGCCTCGGCCTCGTCCCCCATCGACACCCAGGTGTCGGTCGCGACGACGTCGGCACCCGCGACGGCCTCGACCGGGTCGGACGTGACGAGCACGGAACCGCCGGTCTCGGCGGCGATCCGCTCGGCGTCGGCCACGAAGACGGGGTGCGGGGGGTACCCGTCCGGCGTCCCGATCCGCACGTGCAGGCCCGCGGTCGCGCCGCCGAGCAAGTAGGAGTGCGCCATGTTGTTGGCGCCGTCGCCGACGTACGCGAGCGTCTGGCCCGCGAGCGCCCCCGTCCCGCCGCGGAGCTGGGCGATCGTCAGGAGGTCCGCGAGGATCTGGCACGGGTGGAAGTCGTCGGTGAGCGCGTTGACGACCGGCACGCGGCTGATCGCCGCCATCTCCTCGAGCCGGTCCTGGCCGAACGTCCGCCACACGATCGCCGACGCCTGGCGGTCGAGCACGCGCGTCACGTCCGCGACGGACTCGCGCACGCCGACCTGGGCGAGCCGGCCGTCCACGACGACCGGGAAGCCCCCGAGCTCGGCGATGCCCGTCGCGAACGAGAGCTGCGTGCGCAGCGTCGGCTTGTCGAACAGCACGGCCACGCCCTGCGGTCCGGCGAGCGGCTGGCGGAACGTGCGGTCGTCGCGGAAGGCGAGGCCGATCTCGAGGACCTGACGCTGCTCGGCGGGCGTGAGGTCGTCGTCGCGCAGGAAGTGCCGGGGGGCCATCAGGAGCTCCTCGTCGTGGGGTCGGTCGTGGGGTCGGTGGATGCGGGGTTCGCGGTGCCGAGGGCGGAAGGGCCGGCCGCCGCGGCGGCAGGGTCCTCCGGGACGGCGACGGTCGCGAAGAACGCGACGACGTCGCGTGCCTGGTCGGGCGTGAGGATCAGGGGCGGCGCGAGGCGGATGGCGTCGGGCGCGACGGCGTTCACGACGAACCCGGCGTCGAGCGCCGTGCGCGCGACGTCGGCCGCGACGGGCCGGGTGAGCTGGACGGCGAGGAGCAGCCCGCGCCCCCGCACCTCGGCGACGAGCGGGTTCCCGGCCCCGGCGATGCCGTCGCGCAGGAGCGCGCCGACGGCCCGGACGTTCTCGAGCAGGCCGTCGCGCTCGATGACACCGAGCGTCGCGAGCGCCGCCGCGGCCGCCACGGGGTTGCCGCCGAACGTCGTGCCGTGCTGACCGCGGCCGAGCAGGGTCGCCGCCCGCTCGCCGTACGCGACCACCGCACCGACGGGGAACCCGCCGCCGAGGCCCTTGGCGAGCGTGACGACGTCGGGCACGATCCCGCCGCCCACCTCGGGCTGCTGGTACGCGAACCACGAGCCGGTGCGACCGACGCCGGTCTGCACCTCGTCGAGCACGAGCAGCGCGCCGTGGCGCGCCGTGAGCTCACGCGCGGTGACGAGGTAGCCCGGCGAGAGCGAGCGCACTCCCGCCTCGCCCTGCACGGGCTCGAGGACGAGCGCCGCGACCTCGCCGCGGGCCGCCACCACGGCGGGCGAGAACGCCTCCTCGAGCGCGGCGACGTCGTCGAACGCGACGAACTCGACGCCGCCCGGGAGCGGCTCGAACGGCTCGCGGTACGCGGCCTTCGACGTCAGCGCGAGCGCGCCCATGGTCCGACCGTGGAAGCCGCCCTGGAGCGCGAGGACGCGCGTGCGACGCCCCGTGTCGTTGTTCCGGCGCGTCATCTTGAACGCCGCCTCGTTCGCCTCGGTGCCCGAGTTCGTGAAGAACACGCGCGACCCCTCGGGCGCCTCCGCGAGCGCGAGCAGGCGCTCGGCGAGCGCGATCTGCGTCGGGGTGCCGAAGAAGTTCGACACGTGCCCGAGCGTGCCGAGCTGGGCCGAGACAGCGGCCGTGAGCGTCGGGTGGGCGTGGCCCAGCGCGTTGACCGCGATGCCCGCGAGCAGGTCGAGGTAGCGCTTGCCGTCGGCGTCCCACACGTACGCGCCCTCGCCGCGCACCAGGACGCGCTGCGGCGGGCCGAACGTGTCCATCACCGCGTGGGTGTAGCGGTCGGTCCACTGCGCGACGGAGCCGTCGGCCGGGGCCGTCACGGCGCTCGTCGTCGCGGGCGCGGGCGCGCCCGTCGGGTGGTCGAGGGCGTTCACGCGGCTCCTCCGGCGGTGGTGGCGGGCTCGGGCGCCGACGCGCCCGCGGCGTCGGGGACGACCATCGTCCCGTTGCCCTGGGTGGTGAAGACCTCGAGCAGCGTCGAGTGCGGCACGCGGCCGTCGATGACCGTCGCGGCGGGGACGCCGCCCTCGACCGCCCGCAGGCACGCCTCCATCTTGGGGACCATGCCCGCGGACAGGGACGGCAGGAGCGTCGCGAGCTCCGAACGTGTGATCTGCGCGACGAGCGAGTCCTTGTCCGGCCAGGACGTGTACAGGCCCTCGACGTCGGTCAGCACGACGAGCTTCTTCGCGCCGAGCGCGACCGCGAGCGCCGCGGCCGCGGTGTCGGCGTTGACGTTGAGCACCTGGGTCGGGTCCTCGAGGTCGGGCGCGATCGTCGAGACGACGGGGATGCGGCCGGCGTCGAGCAGGTCCTGGACCGCGGACGGGTGCACCTCGACCACGTCGCCGACGAGCCCGACGTCGACCGGCTCGCCGTCCACGGTCGCGTGCCTGCGCTGGGCCTGCAGCAGGCCGCCGTCCTCGCCCGAGAGCCCGACGGCGTACGGGCCGTGCGCGTTGATGAGGCCGACGAGCTCGCGCGAGACCTGGCCGGTGAGGACCATGCGCACGACGTCCATCGCCTCCGGCGTCGTGACGCGCAGGCCGCCGCGGAACTCGGACTCGATGCCGAGCCGGTCGAGCATCGCGGAGATCTGCGGGCCCCCGCCGTGCACGACGACCGGGCGCAGCCCGACGCGCCGCAGGAACACCATGTCCTCGGCGAACGCGGCCTTGAGCGTGTCGTCGACCATGGCGTTGCCGCCGTACTTGACGACGACGAGCGCCCCGGCGAACTCCTCCAGCCACGGCAGTGCTTCGACGAGCACCTCGGCCTTCTGCTCGGGGCGCAGGTCGGTGCGCGTGTCGAACGCGGCGTCGTCCGGGTGGGGCGTGGGCGTGGTCGGGTCGCTCATGAGGAGTAGGCGCTGTTCTCGTGGACGTAGTCGTGCGTGAGGTCGTTGGTCCAGACGGTCGCGCTCGCGGAGCCGGCGTGCAGGTCGATCTCGACGCGCACCTCCCGCTCGGCCGCGAGGTCGACGAGCTCGCGGGGCTCGCCCACCCCCCCGGCCCGGCACACCTGGACGTCGTTGACCGTCACGTCGAGCAGGAGCGCGTCGAACGGCGCCACGTCCTCGGGGACGGTCCCGACGGCGGACACGATGCGGCCCCAGTTCGGGTCGTTGCCGAAGATCGCGGCCTTGAAGAGGTTCGAGCGCGTCACCGCGCGCGCGACCGCGACGGCGGCGTCCTCGCTCGACGCGTTCACCACGGTGACGGCGACGTCGTGGCTCGCACCCTCGGCGTCGGCCACGAGCTGGCGCGCGAGCGAGGCGCTGGCCTCGGTCACGGCGTCCGTGAGCTCGTCGAGCGTCACCTCGACCCCGGACGCGCCGGAGGCCAGGAGGATCACGGTGTCGTTCGTCGACATGCAGCCGTCGGAGTCGACGCGGTCGAACGTGGTACGGGTCGCGGCGCGCAGCGCGGCGTCGGCCGTCGCGGCGTCGACGACGGCGTCCGTCGTGAGCACGCACAGCATGGTCGCGAGGCCCGGCGCGAGCATCCCCGCACCCTTCGCCATGCCGCCCACGGACCACGTCGCGGCGCCGTCCGTCGCGGTCGCGTCCGAGACCTCGCGGACCACGGAGACCGTCTTGGGCACGGTGTCCGTCGTCATGATCGCGAGCGCGGCGTCCCCGCCGCCGTCGACCGTGGCGACCGGGTCCGCGAGCGCCGCGGCGGCGGCGTCGACCCCGGCGAGCAGCTTCTCCAGGGGCAGCCGCACGCCGATGAGGCCCGTCGAGCAGACGAGCACGTCGCCCGCGGAGGTCGAGAGCACGTCGGCGACGTGCTCCGCGGTCCGGTGCGTGTCGGCGAAGCCCTCCGGCCCCGTGCACGCGTTCGCGCCGCCCGAGTTGAGCACGACGGCCGTCGCGCGCCCGTCGCTCACGGCCTGTCGGGTCCACGCGACCGGCGCGGCGAACACGCGGTTCGTCGTGAGCACGGCCGCCGCGACGTCGAGCGGCCCGTCGTTGACGACGAGCGCGACGTCGCGGGCGCCCGTGGACTTGAGCCCGGCGGCGACGCCGGCGGCCCGGAAGCCCTGCGGGGTGGTGACGGTCACGGGGCGACCCCCTCGGTCGTGAGGCCCGCCGTCTGCGGCAGGCCGAGCGCGATGTTCATGGACTGCACCGCGGCGCCCGCGGTGCCCTTGACGAGGTTGTCGATCGCCGTGACGCTGACGACGCGGCCCGCCGCGTGGTCGACCGCGACCTGGACGAGCGCCGTGTTGGCGCCGAGGGTCATCGCCGTCGTCGGCCACTGGCCCGCGGGCAGCACGCGGACGAACGGCTCGCCGACGTACGCGTCCTCCCAGGCCCGGCGCACGCGCGCCTCGAGCTCGGCGGGGTCGAGGCGCGCGGCGTCGTCGGACAGACGCGCCGTGACCGTGGCGAGGATGCCGCGCGACATCGGCACGAGCGTCGGCGTGAACGAGATGCTCACCTCCGGCGCGCCGGCGGCCCGCAGGTTCTGCGCGATCTCCGGGATGTGCCGGTGCGACCCGCCGACGGCGTACGGCTGGGCCGACCCGAGCGCCTCGGACGCGAGCAGGTGCGGCTTGAGCGACTTGCCCGCGCCCGAGTACCCGTTGGCGAGCACCGCGACGAGGTCGCGCCCCTCGACGAGCCCCGACGCGACACCCGGCTGGATGCCCAGCGTGACCGCCGTGACGTTGCAGCCCGGCACCGCGATGCGGCGCACCCCGGCGAGCCGCTCGCGCTGCTTCGTCTCGCTCGCGGCCGCACCCGGCTCGTGCGTGAGCAGGAGCTCCGGCAGCCCGTACGGCCACGTGCCCGCGTGCTCCGACCCGTAGAACGACGTCCAGTCCGCCGCGGACTCCAGCCGGTGGTCCGCGCCCAGGTCCAGGACGAGCACGTCGTCCGGGAGCTGCGCCGCGATCTCGCCCGACGCTCCGTGCGGCAGCGCGAGGACGACGACGTCGTGCCCCACGAGGTGCTCGACGCTCGTCGGCAGCAGCACGCGGTCGGCGAGGGATCGCAGGTGCGGCTGGTGCTCACCGAGGAGCGACCCCGCGTTGCTGTGCGCCGTGACGGCGCCGATCTCCACCTCCGGGTGCCCGGCGAGCAGGCGGAGCGTCTCCCCGCCGGCGTACCCGGACGCACCCGCGACCGCGACTCTGATCGTCATATGCATCACTATACATACTTATGCATCGCCCGGGTCGAAGGTCCCGTCGACTGTACGCGTGGTCGGGTCCGCGGTGGGTCGGATCGCGTGCCCGCGTGGTCGGATCCGCGGTGGGGTCGGACCGTGTGCTTGGACTGGCGCACCGTCACCTCGGTCTTCCGGGCGGGGGTTCTAGGAGTGCGCCTTTGACGTCCTGCGCACACGGTCCGACCCCACCGCTCGTCCTTCCCGTCACCCGGCAGTGGCCCGGCGGTCCCGTCCGGCCGAGAGGCGAGGAGCGGCCCATCATTCCCCGTTCTGAGGGCCACTCCTCCCCTCGTCATCACGTGTACGGCTCGGACGAGGGCCGGGGATCCGACGACCTCAGACCGTCGCCGCGCAGACGGCGCGGACGCTCGCTCCCAGGACGGACGCGTCGCGGCCCACGGTCCAGCGCGGGGTGCCGTCGGGGCCGCGGTGCTCGAGGTAGGTGAGCGCGGTCGCGTCGCTGCCCTGGCCGACGGACTGCTGGGTGAGCGAGAGGATCTCGACGGGCCGGCCGAGGCGGGTGAGGGCGTCGACGAGGGCGTCGACCGCACCGGCCCCGGTTCCGGACGTGGTGACCTGCGCGCCGTGGACGGTGAGCACGAGGTCGAGGCGCTCGGTCCCGTCGTCGGTGCGGTGGCTCGTCCAGGAGACGGGATCGACGGCTCCGGGACGGGCATAGGCGTCGTCGAACAGCGCGAGGAGGACGTCGGGCGTCACCTCGGCGCCGGTGGCGTCGGCGTGCTCCTGGACGCGGCGCGCGAGGTCGACCTGGAGGCCGCGGGGCAGGTCGAGGCCGTGGACGGAGTGCAGCACGTACGCGACGCCGCCCTTGCCGGACTGGCTGTTCACGCGGACGAGTGCCTCGTACGACCGCCCGAGGTCGGCCGGGTCGACCGGCAGGTAGGGCACGCGCCACGGCGCCAGCGCGGGGTCGAGGCCCGACGCCGCGGCGTCGGCCCGGTGGCGTTCCATGCCCTTGCGGATCGCGTCCTGGTGCGTGCCGGAGTAGGCGGTGTGGACGAGCTCGCCCACGTAGGGGTGGCGCGGGTGCACGTCGATCCGGTTGCATGCCACCACGACGTCGCGGATCCCGTCGAGGTCGGAGAAGTCGACCATGGGGTCGACGCCCTGCGCGTGCAGGTTGAGGCCGAGGGTTACGAGGTCGACGTTCCCGGTGCGCTCGCCGTTGCCGAAGAGGCATCCCTCGACGCGCTGCGCCCCGGCGAGGACGGCGAGCTCGGCGCACGCGACGCCGGTCCCGCGGTCGTTGTGCGGGTGGACCGAGAGGACGACGCCGTCGCGCCGCGCGAGGTGCCGGTCCATGTACTCGATCTGGTCGGCGTAGACGTTGGGCGTCGCGACCTCGACGGTCGCGGGGAGGTTGAGGATCACGGGGCGCTCGGGCGTCGCGTCCCAGAGCGTCGTCATGCGGTCGCACACGTCGAGCACGTAGTCAGGCTCGGTGAGGTTGAACACCTCGGGCGAGAACTCGAAGCGGACGCGCGGGTCGTCGCCGGCGTGGCGCAGCACGTCGGCCCCGGCGTCGGTGATGAGGCGCGCGAGGTCTTCGCGGTCGCGGCCGAGCACGACGTCGCGCCACACAGGCGCCGTCGCGGTGTACACGTGGACGACGACGGGGTTGCGCAGGCCCCGCACGGCCTCGAACGTGCGCGCGACGAGGTCGGCCCGCGCGGCGGTGAACACGACGACCGTGACGTGCTCGGGCGCGAGGTCGGTCTCGGCGAGCAGGCGCACGAAGTCGAAGTCGGTCTGCGACGCCGACGGGTAGCCCACCTCGATCTCGGTGTAGCCCATGGCGACGAGCAGCTCGAAGAAGCGGCGCTTGCGCGCGGGGTCCATCGGCTCCGCGAGCGCCTGGTTGCCGTCGCGCAGGTCGACGGGGACCCACAGCGGCGCCTGGGCGAGGCGGCGCGAGGGCCACCGGCGGTCGGGCAGGTCCGGTATCTCGACCCGCGCGTGGACGTCGGCGTAGCGGGACGAGGGCATGCGCGAGGGGCGCTGACGGTTCCAGGCGGGTGCGGGCGCCGTCGTGCCGTGAGCGGGGGCAGGCGTGGAGGTGCTGGCGAGGGTCATGGCTGTCCTTGAGGTCGCGCCCCGTGGGCACGGGGCGGTGGGCGACCGGCGCGCGACGGTTCCCCACGGCGGGGAGCCGGTCCGGTCAGACCCCGCCGTGGCGCCGAAGGAGGAGCGCCGTCCAGGACATGCCGGGTACGCTAGCGCCGATCAAGTCCTCAGACAACCTGAGAGGTTTCCCATGACCGCGCTGCACCGGCGTCCCCTCGCGGACCAGGCGGCCGAGCTCCTGCTCGACCGCGTGCGCTCCGGCGTCTGGCCCCTCGACCACCGGCTGCCCGGCGAGCAGGCGCTCGCGACGGAGCTCGGCGTCGGGCGCTCCACCGTGCGCGAGGCGATCCGCCAGCTCGCGGGGCGTGGCGTGCTCGACAGCCGGCAGGGGTCGGGCGTCTACGTCGTGTCGACCGACACCGCGGACGACTGGGACGAGGTGCTGCGCCGCGGGGAGATCGTCGACGTGCTGGAGGTGCGCGCCGCGCTCGAGGCCGAGGCCGCGGGCCTCGCCGCCACGCGCCGGACCCCCGCGGACCTCCGCGCGATGACGACGGCGCTCGCACGTCGCGGGCAGGTCCCCGCGACGTCGTCGGCCGCCGATTACGTGGACGCGGACCTCGTCTTCCACCGGGCGGTCGTCGACGCCGCGCACAACGCCGTGCTGGGCGAGCTGTTCGCGACCTTCGTCCCGCGCCTGCGGCGCGCGATGGTCGCGATGGTCGACCTCGACCGCGCGGGCGAGGCGCACCGGCACGACCAGGACGCGCACGAGGCGATCCTCGAGGCCGTGCGCGACCGCGACGCCGTCCGCGCGTCCGCGGCGGCGCGCGAGCACCTCGCCGCCGTCCACGCGAAGGTCGCCGGACGCGACCCCGGCGCGACGGGCGGCGAGCGGTGAGCGCCGAGGTCCTGTCCCTGCGCGGCGTCGACCTGGTGCGGGAGGGACGGGCGATCCTCGACGGCGTCGACCTCGTCGTCCAGGCGGGCGAGCACTGGGCGCTGCTCGGGCCGAACGGGGCGGGCAAGAGCACGATCCTCGGGCTCTGCGGGGCGCGCCGCCACCCGACCCGGGGCACGGTCCACGTGCTCGGGGAGCGCCTGGGCCGCGTGGACATCCAGACGTTGCACCGCCGCATCGGCCACGTCGACCCGCGTCACGACCTGCGCTCGCCGCTGACCGTGCTCGAGGTGACCCTGACGGGCCTCACGGGGACCGTCGACTGGCGCCCGCGCTGGCAGCCGACCCCGGACGAGGTCACCCTCGCCCGAGGCCTCGTCGCCGACCTCGGTCTCGCGCACCGCGCGCACGACCCCTGGCAGACGCTCTCCCAGGGCGAGCGCGGGCGGGCGCTCGTGGCGCGCGCCCTCCTGCCCGACCCCGCCCTCCTGCTGCTCGACGAGCCGTCCACCGGGCTCGACGTCGCCGCGCGCGAGCAGCTCCTCGAGACGCTCGACGCCGTGCGCGCGACCCGGCCGCACGTCGCCTCGGTGCTCGTGACGCACCACCTCGAGGAGCTCCCGACCACGACGAGCCACGCGCTCCTGCTCGCGCACGGCCGCGTGGTCGTCGCGGGAGCCGCGGCGGACGTGCTCGTCACGGAGAACGTCACACGCTGCTTCGACCACCCGGTGCACGTCGAGCGCCGGTACGGGCGCTGGCACGCGACGGCCGGGCACGCGCGTCCGCCGCGCCTCGTCGGGGACGACGCGGCCGCCGTCGGGGCGGCGTCCGGGGCCGGTGCTGCCCAGGCGGCGGCCACGGCACCCGCACGACCCTAGGCTGGGCCCATGCACGCGATCGTGGCCCGCGCGGCGGGCGGCCCCGAGGTCCTCGACCACACCGAGCTCCCCGACCCGTCGCCGGGTCCCGGGCAGCTCCTCGTCCGGTCCGCCGTGGCGGGCGTGAACTTCATCGACACCTACAAGCGCTCGGGCGTGTACGCGATGGAGTACCCGCACGTCGTGGGCAGCGAGGGGGCGGGCGTCGTCTCCGAGCTGGGCGCGGGCGTCGAGGGCTTCGCCGTCGGCGACCGCGTCGTGTGGACCGAGGCGCCCGGGTCGTACGCGGACCTCGTCCTCGTGGACGCGGCCCAGGCGCTGCACGTCCCCGACGCCGTCTCCCTCGAGGACGCGACCGCCGTCGCGCTCCAGGGCCTCACCGCGCACTACCTGTGCACGTCGTCGTACCCCGTCCGCCCCGGGGACCGCGTCCTCGTGCACGCGGGCGCGGGCGGCGTCGGGCTGCTCCTGACCCAGATGCTCGTGGCGCGGGGCGCGCACGTGATCTCGACGGTCTCGACCCCCGAGAAGGCGGAGCTGTCCCGCGGCGCGGGCGCCGAGCACGCGATCCAGTACACGGCGTTCGCGGACCTCACCGCCGAGCTGCCCGAGGTCGTGCGCGGGCTCACGGGCGGCGAGGGCGTCGCGGCGGTGTACGACTCGGTCGGCAAGGACACGTTCGACGCGTCGCTCGCGTCGCTGCACCGCCGGGGCACGCTCGTGCTCTACGGCGGCTCCTCCGGTCAGGTCCCGCCGTTCGACCCGCAGCGCCTCAACGCCGGTGGCTCGCTCTTCCTCACGCGCCCCAAGCTCGCCGACCACACCGCGACCCGCGCCGAGCTCGTCGAGCGCGCGACCGAGGTGCTCGGCGCGGTCGCGGGCGGCACGCTGCACGTGCGCGTCGGCGCCACGTTCCCGCTCGCGGAGGCCGCCGACGCGCACCGGGCGCTGGAGGGCCGCGCGACCACGGGCAAGGTCCTCCTGCACCCCGAGGGCGCCGTGGACGCCCCGTCGGCCACGGGCACCCCATGAGCTGGGACTGGGTCCCGCCCCGGCCGGGCGAGGAGGACGGGTCCGACGGCGGCCCCTCCCCCGCCCTGCGCCGCACCGTGACGGTCCTCGCCGTCCTGCTCACCGCGGCGCTCGCCGTCTACTGGGTGACCGTCGGGGTGCGCCAGCAGGCGGACGCGTGCGTCGCCGACCGCCCCGCGGGCGTCGCGGCGCAGGACGTCGTGACGACCTGGCGGTGGTGGCCGCCCGGCTACGACTGCGCCGTCGCGCAGCCGACGACCCGCGCCTGAGCCACCCCGGAGCGAGCGGGTCAGGCCGACGCGGCAGGCGCCACGACGTGCAGGTGGTCGACCGGACCACGGCCCGTCCCGACCCGCAGCGCGGCGCCGGCGCGCAGCGCTCCCGTGAGCCACTCCTTGGCGTCGCGCGCGGCCTCCTCCCACCCCTCGCGCTGGGGGCGCAGGGCCGCGAGCGCCGCGGAGAGCGAGCACCCGGTGCCGTGGGTGTGCGGCGTGTCGACGCGCGTGGCCTCGAACGTGGTGACCCTGGCCCGGGCGCCCGGGACCGTGGCGGGCGCGACGAGAGCGTCGGGTGACGTCGCGCAGGTGAGGTGGCCGCCCTTGAGCAGCACGACCGCGCCGCTCGCCGCCGCGTAGGACGCGGCCTGGTCCAGCGCGTCGTCCCACGTCGTCGCGACGTCGCGTCCCGCGAGGACGGCGAGCTCGGGAAGGTTGGGCGTCACGACGTCGGCCCGCGCCGCGAGGTCGCGCACGGCCTGCTCCGCGCCCGGGTCCAGCAGGCGGTGCCCCGACGTCGCGACCATGACGGGGTCGAGCACGACCCAGGGCCGCGGGACCGCGGCGTCGGACCGGGCCGCGGCGACGGCGTCGAGCCACGCCCCGATCTCGCGCGCGTTCGCCTCGTCGGCGACCATGCCGATCTTCACGGCGTCGATCTCGACGTCGTCGGACACCGCGTCGAGCTGCTCGCGCAGGAACGCGGGACCGGGGACGTGCACGGACCGCACGCCGTGCGTGTTCTGCGCGACGAGCGCCGTCGTGACGGCCATGCCGTAGGCGCCGTGCGCGGCGAAGGACTTGAGGTCCGCCTGGATGCCCGCGCCCCCGGTCGGGTCGGTCCCGGCGATCGACAGGACGCGCGGCCGCGAGGGCCGGGCGCCGGGGTCGACGTCCGGACCGGGCGTGCGGCCGGCCGCGGGCCGGGGCGCGCTGCCGCGCCGGGGTGCGGGGTCGTGCTGGGGCAGGGCGAGCGTCATCGCCGGACATCCCTTCGCTGGTACGAGCCAGAGCAGGTTCGACGGGTCTCATCTCAGCCCCGTAGGGGGCACCCCGTGTCGCTCGCCATGCTACGTCCTGCGCGCCGGACGCCGGCGCCGGTCTCGCGCCGCCACGCCCTGCGTGCGCGACTCGCCCCGTGGGACGCCTCAGGCCTGGTGGATCGCCTCGCCCGCGATCTCGAGGCCGATCTTCTTGCCCACGAGGAAGCCGCCGGTCTCGAGGAGCACGTTCCAGACGAGGCCGAAGCTCTCGCGGTCGATCTCGCCCGCGGCGTGGAACCCGAAGATGTCCCGGCCGTACGGGTCGCGTCGCGCGCCCCCGTACTGCATGGACAGCACCGTCCGGTGGGTGACGCCGCGGACGGTGAGCAGTCCGCTGACGAGGAACCGCCCCGCCTGCGCGGCCCGGGGCTGCACACGCTCCTGCGCGAGCTCGGCGCGCTCGGGCGAGCGGTTCCGCAGCCGCGCCCACGCGAGGATCTGGTCCTGCTGCTCGCCCTGCCAGTCGATCGAGGTGCTGCGGAACTCGATCGTCGGGTAGGCGTCGACGTCGAGGAAGTCGGGGCTGCGGAGGTGCGCGTCGCGCTCCTCGTGGTGGGTCGTGAGGCTCGCCGTCTCGATGGTCGCCGACACGGCCGACGCGGTCGGATCCTCGCCCACCAGGATCGTCGCGCGCGCCCGGGTGAACTCTCCCCGGACAGGCGAGACCATCATGTGCATCCCGGTGAACCCGATGCGCTTGTGCGCCTCGTCGAGGGCGTAGGTGCCGGCCTCGGGAACGGTGAGGCCGTTCCACTGCCGGACAGGGCGTGCCGTCGTCATCCGTCGCTCCCAGGCGTCGTCGAGCCGCGACGTCGGTGTCCGCCCGGTACTGGTCAGGTGTCCAGGACAGCATCCCCGATGAGTGGATGAAGATTCAACTACGTACCGGGTGATCTCCCTCCCTCCGCCGTCCGCGACCGTCGGAGAACCACCCCGAACGCGCGAGCGCCGCCCGACCGGAGGGTCGGGCGGCGCTGCGGTCTGGATCGCGGCGGGTCTGCGGTGCGGCGAGTGGCGACACCGCAGTCGCCGCGACGTCAGCGAGCCGGGAGCTCTCCCGGCATCGGGTCGTCCGCGCCCCAGCGCGTCACGCGCAGCCGGCGCGCGTCGGGGCCCGGCAGCGAGTCCCCGCGGCGCGCGGCCTCGTCCGCCGCGGCGCGCAGCGACTCCGGCGAGTCGTGCGTCACGCGGACGAACGCGCCCGAGAAGGCGTCGAGCTCGCCCCGGGCGATCGCGACGACCATCTCGACCGTGCGCTCGACCGGGGTCCACTCGGTGCGGCCCTCGTGCATGGCCATCGACGCGGTCATGTCGGTCTGCACCACGCCGGGCGAGACCTCGAACGTGCGCAGCCCTCGCGCGTGGCCGGACCGGTGGAGGTTCGCCCCCAGCCGCAGGAGCGCCGTCTTGCTCGCGTTGTACGCGCTCGCGCCGTCCATGTCGTGCGAGCCCGCGCCGCTGTTGAGGTCGACGACGCGGCCCCCGCCGCGCGCGAGCATCCCCGGCACGACGGCGCGCGCGAGGAGGAACGGGCCGCGCACGTTGGTCTCGACGATCGCCCACCACTCGTCGGGGTCGGCCTCCCAGAGCGGCACCTCGGCGTCGACCCGGCCCGCGTTGTTGACGAGGAGGTCGACGCTCCCGAGCGCGGCCTCCGCCTCGCCGACCGCGGCCGCGACGGCCGCGGCGTCGGTGACGTCCGCCGTCACGACGACCGCACGCCCGGCACCGCTCCCGTCGAGCGCCGCGATCTCGTCGGCCACGCCCGCAAGCCGGTCGGCGTCGCGCGCGAGGAGCGCGACGTCGAGGCCGGCCGCGGCGAGACCGACGGCGATCGCGCGGCCGATGCCGCGCGACGCGCCGGTGACGAGCGCCGTCCGCGCGGGAGCGACGGCGACGGTGCCCTCCGCGCTCACGCCCGCAGCTCCGCGCCGACGCGCTCGCGCGCCACCGACACGGCCCCCTCGCGGACGCGCGCGACGTCGTCGGCGGTGAGCGTGCGGTCCGCGGCGCGCAGCCGCAGCGAGAACGCGAGCGACTTGCGCCCGGCGCCGATCTGCTCGCCGGTGAAGACGTCGAACAGCGCGACCTCCTCGAGCAGGTCGCCGGCACCGTCGACGATCGCGTCGCGCAGCGCCTGCGCGGTCACGTCGGCGTCCACCACGAACGCGAGGTCCTCCTTGGCCGCGGGGAAGCCCGAGACGGGCGTCGCCTGCACCGGCGCGTCGGACGAGCCCTCCACGAGCGCGGTGAGGTCGACCTCGAACGCCACGGCACGCGCAGGGAGGCCCAGGTTCTCGACCACCTTGGGGTGCAGCTCGCCCGCGTGCCCGACGACCGTCCCGTCCGCGAGCTCGAGGCGCGCGCAGCGCCCCGGGTGGAACGGTGCCCGCGCGGTGTCCGCGACCACGGTCACGTCGGCATCCCCCCGGAGGCCCGCGCGTTCCGCGACGCGTCGCGCCGCGGCGAGCGCGTCGGTCCAGTCCGCCGCGCGGCCCGGACCCCACCAGCCGGCACGCTCGCGGCGCCCGACGAGGACGCCGGCCACGTGGCGCGGCTGCGACGGCAGCGCGGCGTCGATCGCCGCGAGCTCCTCGTCGCTCGGCCGGACCCCGCCCGGCAGCGCGGGCGCGGCAGGCGCGTCGGGCCGCGGGTGCGTGACGAGGCCGATCTCGAAGAGCGCGACGTCGCCCAGCCCCCGGCCGACGTTGCGGCGCGTGGTCTCCAGCAGCGTGCTCAGCAGGTCCGTGCGCATCAGCGGGCGGTCGTCGGCGAGCGGGTTGAGCAGGCGCAGCGCCCGACGGCGGGCGTCGTCCGCGGGCAGGCGCAGCGCGTCGAGCTCCGCGGTGCCGACGAACGGGTAGCTCAACGTCTCGACGAACCCGTCCTCCGCGAGCGCCCGCGCGACCGAGCGGCGCACGCGCTGCTCGCGCGTGAGCCCCCGGCCGCCGGGTGCGGCGGGCAGCAGGGACGGGATCTCGTCGTAGCCGACGAGGCGCGCGACCTCCTCCACGAGCTCGGCCGGCTCCGTGAGGTCGGGGCGCCAGGACGGCGGGGTGACCACGAGCACGCCCGTGGCCTCCGCGCCGTCCGCGTCGACCGTGCAGCCGATCGCGCCGAGCGTGCCGACGACCTGCTCGAGCGTGTACGGCACGCCGACGAGGCGCTCCGCCTCGCCGACCGGGAGGCGGATCGCGGCGGGGGCGGCGACGCGGTCGAGGTCACCCACGGCCGGGTCCGCGGTGCCGCCGCCGAGCTCGACGAGCAGGCCGACGACGCGCTGCGCCGCCACCGCGGGGAGCAGCGGGTCGACGCCGCGCTCGAACCGCTTCGCCGCCTCGCTCGACAGCTTGTGGCGGCGCGACGTGCGCGCGACCGTCACCGGGTCGAAGTGCGCGGCCTCGACGAGCACGGCCGTCGTCGTCGGGCCGACCTCGGAGGACGCACCGCCCATGACCCCGGCGAGTCCGAGCACACGGGAGGCGCGCGCACCGTCGGGGCTGTCCGTGATGAGCAGGTCCTCGGGGTCGAGGGCCCGGTCGACGTCGTCGAGCGTCGTGAGCCGCTCCCCCGCCGCCGCCCGCCGCACGACGATCGGCGCCGCGACCTGCTCGAGGTCGTACGCGTGCAGCGGCTGCCCGAGGTCGAGCATGACGTAGTTCGTCACGTCGACCGCGAGCGAGATGGGCCGCATGCCCGACGCCGTGAGGCGGCGCTGCATCCACGCGGGCGTCGGCGCGGCGGGGTCGATCCCCCGCACGACCCGCGTGACGAAGCGGTCGCACCCGACGACGCCGTGGACCGGCGCGGCGTCGTCCACCTCGACGGGGAAGCCGTCGGGCGTCGCGGCGGGCGGCGGGGTCGGCAGCGAGCCCGGCAGGCCGGGGTCGGTGAAGCGCGCGCCCGTCGAGTGCGAGAACTCGCGCGCGACGCCGCGGTAGGAGAACGCGTACCCGCGGTCGGGCGTCACGTTGATCTCGAGCACCTCGTCGCCGAGCCCGAGCAGCGCGACCGCGTCCTGCCCCGGGGTCAGGTCCTCGGCCGCGTACCCGAGCCGCGGCAGCACGATGATGCCGTCGTGGTCCTCGCCGAGCCCGAGCTCGCGCTGCGAGCAGATCATGCCGTCGGACACGTGCCCGTACGTCTTGCGGCTCGCGATGGGGAACGGACCGGGCAGGACGGAGCCCGGCAGCGCGACGACGACGAGGTCGCCCGGCGCGAAGTTGTGCGCGCCGCACACGATCCCCCGCGCACCGCCCGCCGGCACGTCGGCGGGGTCGACGCCCGTGATCTCGGCGGCGTTGTGCTCCGGCCCGACGTCGACCAGGCACCAGTTGATCGTCTTGCCGTTCTTCTGCGGCTCGGGCGTCATCTCGAGGACGCGCCCGACGACGAGGGGACCCGTGACGGCCGCGCCGTGGATCGCCTCCTCCTCGAGGCCCACGCGGACGAGGTCGGCGGCGAGCCGCTCGGCGGTGAGCCCCGCGGGCAGCTCGACGTGGTCGCCCAGCCAGTCGATGGCGACGTAAGGCATCAGATCTCCGTTCCGAACTGGGCGGAGAAGCGCACGTCGCCCTCCACCATGTCGTGCATGTCCGCGATCCCGTGGCGCAGCATGAGCGTGCGCTCGATGCCCATGCCGAACGCGAAGCCCGAGTACACGTCGGGGTCGACGCCGACGGACCGCAGCACGTTCGGGTTGACCATGCCGCAGCCGCCCCACTCGATCCAGCCGGGGCCGCCCTTCTTCTGCGGGAACCACAGGTCCATCTCGGCGCTCGGCTCGGTGAACGGGAAGTAGCTCGGACGCAGGCGCGTGCGCGCCTCGGGGCCGAACATGGCGCGCGCGAACGCGTCGAGGGTCCCGAGCAGGTTCGCCATGGTCAGGCCCTTGTCGATCGCCAGCCCCTCGACCTGGTGGAACACCGGGGTGTGGGTCGCGTCGAGCGCATCGGTGCGGAACGTCTTGCCCGGGCACGCGACGTACAGCGGCACGCCGCGCTCGAGCAGCGAGCGCGCCTGGACGGGCGACGTGTGCGTGCGCAGCACGAGGTTCGACGGCGCCGCAGCGCCCTCGGAGCCGCCCGCTCCGGCCACGTAGAACGTGTCCTGCATCTGCCGCGCCGGGTGGTCGACGCCGAAGTTCAGCGCGTCGAAGTTGAACCACTCCGCCTCGACCTCGGGGCCCTCCGCGATCTCCCAGCCGAGGCCGACGAAGAAGTCGGCCACGCGCTCCTGGAGCGTCTCCAACGGGTGCCGCGCACCCGGCGGCACGCGGTCGACCGGGAGCGTGACGTCCACCGCCTCCTCGACGAGCACGCGCTCGTCGCGCTCGGCCTCGAGCTCGGCCTGGCGCGCGGCGAGCGCCTGGTTCACGCGGCCGCGGAGCGGACCGAGGAGCTTGCCGGCGGTCTTCTTGTCGGCAGGCGCGAGCGAGCCGATCTGGCGGTTCGCGAGGGCGAGGGCGCTGCGGTCCCCCGTGTGCTCGGTGCGCACGAGCTTGAGCGCGTCGAGGTCGCCGGCCCCGGCGATCGCGGCGAGGGCGGCGTCGAGGGCGCGCTGGAGCGCGTCGGCGTCGAGGGGGGAGGGAGCGGTCGGGGTGTCCGGGCCGCCGTCCCCCGTGACGGGGGTGACGACGTCGGCGTCAGGGCTGGACATGCGTGCCTTCCTGGCGAGGGCGGGACTGCGGGAGCGGGCGACGACCAGGGCAGGACCTCAAGGGTGGCCTGGACGGGTGCCGCCTCGCGGGGCGCGGCGCACGGGGCGCGCGCGGGCGCGCGCTCGTGCGCGCGTCGCGGTCATTCTAGGGCGCCCGTCCCGGCCCGGTCCGTCCCGCCTCGGGCGGGAGGTGTGCACGCGTCAGTCGCGCGGGCCCGTGACGGGCCCGGGAAATCGACGACCACCGTGCATGCTCATGACCGCCATCCTCGCACAGCCGTCGTCCGGGTGCCGGGCCGGTGCCCGCCGCGGGGTCCGCTCTCGCGGAGGCTCTCGTCGCCCTCCCGACGACGCGGTCGTCAGCCGCGCGCGGCCGCCCCCGCCAGCGGGAAGGTCTCGACCGTGCGGTACACCCGCCGGCCCGACGCGTCGCCGGGCGTCGACTCCAGCAGCAGGAGCTCGTGCGCGGTCCAGTCGGGGCCCGCGTAGACGGACAGCGCCGCGGCCGGACCGGCGAGCGGGTCGCCGGCGGTGAGGTCGGCGACGCCTCCCCCGGGACGGCGTCCGGCGGAGCGCGCGCGACGTCGAGCCTGTCGGGCCCCGGCGGCGGCCCGCGCCACGGTGAGGTGGGCGCGCTGCCGCGGACGGCGGTCCACGCGGACCCCGGCCTCCCCGGCCGCCTCGGCCACGGCCGCGCTGAGGTCACGGAGCGCGTCCGCGTCCACGCCCCCGACGCCGACCCACAGCACGCGCCGGTCGAAGACGCCGGCACCGCGCAGGCGGAGAGACGGCGGTGGGTTCTCGCGCGCGACCGGCACGAGCGCGGCGGCGAGGTCGGGCAGCGCCCCGTCCGGCACGTCCCCGAAGAACGAGACGGTCACGTGCCACAGCTCCGGCGGGGTCCACCGCACGAGCGGTGCGCCGTCGGGCCGGCGCGCCTCCTGGGCGTGCGCGCCCGAGAGCGCGAGCGCGAGATGGTCGAGCGCGGCGGCGCTCGGGCGGAGCGCGGCGAACAGGCTCACGCGCCGGCGCCTCCCGCCGCGGCCGGACGCCGGGCGGGTCGGTGCGCCCGGCTGGAGGCGTAGAGGCACACCGTCGCGGCGGTCGCGAGGTTGAGCGACTCGGCGAGCCCACGGATCGGGACGCGCACGACCGCGTCGGCGAGCGCCCGGTCCTGCTCGGGCAGGCCCCAGGCCTCGTTCCCGAAGACCCAGGCGGTCGGGCCCGCGAGGTCGACGCGGCGCTGCCCGTCGTCGAGCGCCCCCTCGCCCGCAGGACCGGCCACGTCGAGCAGGTTGTCCAGGTCCAGGTCGCCCGCCCCGTCGGCGGCGAGCACGGTGAGCCCGGCATCGCGCAGCGCGGCCACCGCGTCCGCGAGGCTCACGCCCGTGACGACGGGCAGGTGGAACAACGAGCCCGCGGTGGAGCGCACGACCTTGGGGTTGTGCACGTCCACGCTCTCGCCCGCGAGCACGACCGCGTCCGCGCCCGCCGCGTCGGCGGCCCGGATCACGGTCCCGGCGTTCCCCGGGTCGCGCACCGTCGCCAGCACCGCGACGAGGGCGGGCCGCTCGCGGCCGGGACCGGTGAGCGTGGCGACGACGTCCTCGACCGTGGGCTCCTGTGCGCGGACCACCGCGAGCACGCCCTGCGCGTCGGGGCTCATCGCGGTGAGCACCTCGGCCGTCGCGACGTGGACGTGCAGACCCGCGGCGCGGGCGTCGTCGACGATCTCGGGGTGCCGCCCGCCGGCCGTGGGCGTCACGTACACGTCGCGGACGCGCTCGGGGGCGTGCCGCACGGCCTCGCGCACGCCCTGCGGCCCCTCGACGAGGAGCTGTCCGTGCCGGGAACGCGCCGGACGCCCGGCCAGCGCACGGACCGCCTTGACCCGGTCGCTGCGAGGGTTCGTCAGCGTGGGGTCGAGCAGGTCGTGCGCCGTCCGGGCGTCCGTGGCGCGAGGGGCGCTGGTCAGGCTGCGGCCTTCGGCGCGTTGACGTCCTCGGGGAGCGCGTCCTTGGCGACCTGGACGAGCGCGTTGAACGCTGCCACGTCGTTGACCGCGAGCTCGGCGAGCAGGCGACGGTCGACCTCGACACCCGCGGCCTTGAGGCCCTGGATGAGGCGGTTGTACGTCAGGCCCTGCGCGCGGGACGCCGCGTTGATGCGCTGGATCCACAGCTTGCGGAAGTCGCCCTTGCGCGCCTTGCGGTCGCGGTACGAGTAGACGAGGGAGTGGGTGACCTGCTCCTTCGCCTTGCGGTAGAGGCGCGAGCGCTGGCCGCGGTAGCCGCTGGCGCGCTCGAGGGTCGTACGGCGCTTCTTCTGGGCGTTGACCGCCCGCTTCACGCGTGCCACGTGATGCTCCTTGCAGTTCGGGGCTCAGGGGTGAGCCGGTCGGTGGCGAGTCCCGCCACCTGCCGGGTCACTTGCCGAGCAGCTTCTTGATGGTCTTGACGTCGGCGGGCGAGACCACCTGGTCCTGGGCGAGGCGGCGCTTGCGCTTGGTGGCCTTGTGCTCGAGCAGGTGTCGAGCGTTGGCCTGCTCGCGCATGACCTTGCCGGTACCCGTGATGCGGAAGCGCTTCTTGGCACCCGAGTGCGTCTTGTTCTTCGGCATGACTGCCGTCTCTCCTTGTGTCCGGTCAGCCGCCTCGCGGCGGCCGACGTGTTCGGGTCCTGGCCGGTGGGCCCGGACCCCGAGCAGGGTCGGTCTGTGCTGCCGGCCGTCAGCCGGCCTTGCCTCGCGGTGCCGGCTTGGGCGCCGGGCGCGGGGCGCTCGGCTTGGGCGCGGCAGGCTTGGGGGCCGCCGGCTTGGCGCCGGACGCCGGCGCGGACGGAGCCGCCGGTGCCGGACGAGGAGTGGCCGGGCGCGGCGCGGCGGGCTTCGAGTCCGCAGCCGGTCGGGCAGCGGGACGCGGTGCCGTGGCCGGACGCGGCGCGGGCGCCGAGCGCGGGGCGGCAGCCGTGGGCGCAGGCGCGGCCTTGGGTGCCGGAGCAGCCTTCGGCGCGGGCGCCTCCTCGACCGGAGCCTCGACGGGCGCCTCGACCGGCGCGGCGGCCTCGACGGGGGCCGGGGTGGCCTCGACGGCCGGGGCCTCGGTGGCCTCGGGCGCGTCGACGTCCTGGTCCTCCGGGCCGTCGACCGTTCGTGCCGCGGCGCGCTGGGCGGACTTCGTCAGCCGGGGCTCGGCCTCCTGCGCCCGCTTGCGCTGCTCGCTCTTGGCGTCGGCCTTCTTCTTCACCGGGCCGAGCACCATGGTCATGTTGCGGCCGTCCTGCTTCGGCATCGACTCCACGAAGCCGAGCTCCGCGACGTCGTCCGCGAGGCGCTGGAGCAGACGCACGCCCATCTCGGGGCGGGACTGCTCGCGGCCGCGGAACATGATCATGACCTTGACCTTGTCGCCGGCGGCGAGGAAGCGCTCGACGTGGCCCTTCTTGGTGCCGTAGTCGTGCGGGTCGATCTTCAGGCGGAAGCGGATCTCCTTGAGGACCGTGTTCGCCTGGTTGCGCCGCGCCTCACGCGCCTTCATGTCGGACTCGTACTTGAACTTGCCGAAGTCCATGAGCTTGGCGACGGGGGGTCGGGCGTCCGGGGCGACCTCGACGAGGTCGAGGTCCGCGTCCTGGGCAAGGCTCAGGGCAACCTCGGTGCGGACGACGCCGACCTGCTCCCCGCCGGGACCGATGAGTCGGACCTCGGGGACGCGGATCCGATCGTTGATGCGAGGCTCGCTGATGTGATGCTCCTAGGAAGTCGTCGGTAGACCACCCGGGACGAAGAAGGCCTCCGTCCCTGAGCGCAGGGCGGAGGCCATCAGGTCGGGACGTCGCACCGGGCGACGACCACGTCGGGACGTCCCCGAAGGGTGCGTCCCGGACCAGGACCCGGCCTCTGTCGCGACGTTCGTCGGCGGTCGAGACCCGGGTGGGATGAGATCCACTTGCGCACTCGCACCCCTCCCGTCGCCCGGAATCCGGACGAGGAGACGCGCACGAGTCGGTCAGCCATCAAGGATAGCAGGTGCAGGGCGGGTCCTCGTACCCGGCCGAGAGCCGAACTCCGGATCGCCTCCATCATTGGAACTCTTCCAGTTTACGTGGTTAGAGTGGTGCCATGACGACAGGAGCGACGCCCGGCGTGGGGACGAGCCTCGACGACGGGCCACGACGCGCCCGCCACGAGGGCGAGCTGCGCGACCACGGCCTGCGCGTCACCGCGGCCCGGCTCGCCGTGCTCGACGCGGTCGAGCTCCAGCAGCACGCCGACGCCGACGACGTCCTGCGGGCCGCTCGCGCGTCGCTCGGCTCCGTCTCGGTCCAGGCGGTCTACGACGTCCTGCACACGCTCACCGACAAGGGGCTGGTCCGCCGGATCGAGCCCGCGGGCCACCCGGCGCGCTACGAGCGCCGCCTCGGCGACAACCACCACCACGTGGTGTGCCGGGGCTGCGGCGCCGTCGCCGACGTGGACTGCACGGTCGGCCACGCGCCCTGCCTGACCCCCTCCAGCACGTCGGGGTTCCAGATCGACACCGCCGAGGTGACCTTCTGGGGCCTCTGCCCCGACTGCGCGGACTGATCACCCCCACCCCGCTCCCGTACCTCGCGCATCCCGAACGCGCCCGTTTCCTCACGAAGATCCCGGTATGAGAAAGCCCATCGGGCCGCGACCGCGGCCCACGGAAGGAGACCCATGACCGCCCCCTTCACCACCACGAACGCCGGCGCACCCGTCGCCTCGGACGCCCACGCCCAGACCGTCGGCGCCGACGGGCCGATCGTCCTGCACGATCACTACCTCGTCGAGAAGCTCGCCCAGTTCAACCGCGAGCGCGTCCCCGAGCGCGTCGTCCACGCCAAGGGCGGCGGAGCCTTCGGGACGTTCACCGTGACGAACGACGTCAGCGCCTTCACGCGCGCCGCGCTCTTCCAGCCCGGCACGACCACCGAGATGCTCGCGCGCTTCTCCTCCGTCGCGGGCGAGCAGGGCTCCCCCGACACGTGGCGCGACCCGCGCGGCTTCGCGCTGAAGTTCTACACGACCGAGGGCAACTACGACCTCGTCGGCAACAACACGCCCGTGTTCTTCCTGCGCGACGGCATCAAGTTCCCCGACTTCATCCGCTCGCAGAAGCGCCTGCCCGGCTCGAACCTGCGTGACAACGACATGCAGTGGGACTTCTGGACCTTGTCCCCCGAGTCGGCGCACCAGGTCACGTGGCTCATGGGCGACCGCGGCCTGCCGTCGAGCTGGCGCCACATGGACGGGTTCGGCTCGCACACCTACCAGTGGATCAACGCGGCCGGCGAGCGCTTCTGGGTCAAGTACCACTTCAAGACCCAGCAGGGCATCGACAACCTCTCCGCCGACGAGGCGTCGCAGCTCGCGGGGTCGGACTCGGACCACCACATCCGCGACCTGTACGAGCACATCGAGGCGGGCGAGTTCCCGCGCTGGACGCTCTCGGTCCAGGTCATGCCCTACGAGGACGCGAAGGCCTACCGGTTCAACCCGTTCGACCTGACCAAGGTGTGGCCGCACGCCGACTACCCGCTGGTCGAGGTCGGGGTGATGGAGCTCAACCGGAACCCGGAGAACTACTTCGCCCAGATCGAGCAGGCCACGTTCGCGCCGAGCAACTTCGTCCCCGGCATCGCGACGAGCCCCGACAAGATGCTGCTCGCGCGCATCTTCTCCTACGCCGACGCGCACCGGTACCGCGTGGGCACCAACCACGCGCAGCTCCCGGTCAACGCGCCGCACGCGGCGAGCGAGGGCGGCCACTCGTACGCCAAGGACGGCGCCATGCGCTACTCCTTCTCCTCGGCGACCACGCCGGTCTACGCGCCCAACAGCCAGGGCGGTGCGCACGCCGACCCGGCCCGCGCCGCGGAGTCTGCCGGCTGGGAGGCCGACGGCGAGCTGACTCGCTCCGCCGCGACGCTGCACCCGGAGGACGACGACTTCGGCCAGGCGGGCACCCTCTACCGCGAGGTCTTCGACGACGCCGCGCGCGACCGCTTCCTCGCGACGATCACCGGGCACGTCGGCGCCGTGCGCAGCGACGAGATCCGCGAGCGGGCGATCGCGTACTGGACGAACGTCGACGCCGGCCTCGGCGGCGCGCTGCGCGTCGCGCTCGCCGCCACGGGCGCGCCTGTCGAGGGCGGCCAGCCCGGCACCGCGGCGGAGCCGGTGCGCGTCTGAGCCTCGGGTCCGTGGCGGTCCCGAGCCGCCACGCCGTCACGCCGGCCGTCGTCCCCTGCGGGGCGGCGGCCGGCGTCGTCGCGGCACGTCCCGCACGGGGGGCGTGCTCCGCCGCCGCCGGATGGAAAGATGGTCGCCATGAGTACCGAGAACGCTGCCGTGCCCGACCCCTCCGCCGACGCCGTGCGCGACATCGCCGACGTCGCCGCCGTGGAGGTCATCACGTCCGCGGCCGTCCACCTCATGAGCGCCGCAGCCGTCAAGTGCGGCCTGGCCGAGGACGCGCAGGAGCAGGGTCACCTGGACCTCGACGAGGCGCGCAAGCTCATCAACGCGCTCGCCGCGCTCGTCACGGCGAGCGCTCCCGACATCGGCAACCAGCACGCCCGGTCGCTCCGCGACGGGCTGCGCTCGCTCCAGCTCGCGTTCCGCGAGGCGTCGGTCTACCCCGACGCCCCCGGCGAGGGCCCGGGCGAGAAGTACACGGGCGCCGTGAGTTGAGCACTCCCCCGGTGCCTCGGCCGCACGGCGGGTCCTCCGAGCCGCCTCCGGGTCCGCCGCCGTCGCCGACCAGGCCGGAGAACGGCCCGCGGGGGACGACGCCGCCCGCGGTCCCGGGCGCTCCCTCGTCGGCCGGTGGACCACCGTCGTTCGCCCCGGCCTCCGCGGCGCCCCTGGCGCCGGCCTCGCACGCAGCCTCGGGCGCGTCGCCCGGCACCGTCGGCGCGGGCCCCGTCCCCGGGGCCACCGTCCCCCGGAGCGCGGGCGCACCGGGGACCGCCGCACCCGGACCGGACGGGGCACCGTCCGCCGCCGGGAGCACGACGGCGCCGCCGCGTCGCCGCCGCGGCGCCGTGGTGGCGATCGCGGTGCTCTCCCTCCTCCTCGCGGCGGCCCTGGGGGTCGGCGCCTACCTGTGGGTCACCACGACGCGCTGGCAGGAGTCAAGCGCGGACTGGGAGGGCGAGGCCCGCGGGCTGGGCGAGGACGTCGCCCGGCTCCAGACCGAGCTCGACGGCGCGAACGCGGAGCTCGACTCGGCGCGCACCCAGCTCACCGCCGCGCAGGACCGCATCAGCGACCTCGCCAACGAGAAGGCGCAGCTCGGCGACGAGAACGAGGCGTCCCAGCAGTACCTCGACTACCAGAGCCGGGTCTCCGAGGCGGCGGGCAAGGTCGCGGCCGCGCTCGGCCAGTGCACGACGGCGCAGACACAGCTCATCGGCTACCTCAACAACCGTGACGCGTACGACCCCGCCGACCTGGAGCGGTTCGCCGACCAGGTCGACCTGCTGTGCCAGGAGGCCACGGACGCCAACACGCAGCTCCAGCAGGAGCTCGCCGGATGACCCGGCACCGACCCTGGCCGGGCGCCAGGGGCGACTCCGGGCGCCTCGTCGGCCGGCGCGTCGTCGGGTCGCTCGTCTCCGTGACCCTGGTCGCCGGCCCGCTCGCAGCGTGCGGCGTCCTGCCGGAGCTCCCCGAGCCCGTGCCCGACTCGGTCGTGCCGTCCCTCGTCGCCCCCGACGACCCCGCGGGGTCCGAGAACCTCTCGCCCGACGGCTTCGACGCCGTCCGGCGCATGGCCGTGCGCATCCGCAACGTGCGCTGCGACGGGCTGTCGACCGGCTCGGGGTTCGCCGTGGACTCGCGCACGCTCATCACCAACAAGCACGTCGTCGACTCGTCGCGCTCGTTGCAGCTCCTCACCTACGACGGCCGCGACATCGCGGCCCAGACCGCGAGCGTCGCCGGCCTCGCGGACCTCGCGATCGTCCGGACGTCGGAGGACCTCCCGTCGGCCCCGACCCTCGCGGCGGCCGACCCGGCGCCGGGCGACCCCGTGACGGTCGTGGGCTACCCCGAGGGCGGCCGGCTCACGGTGACGCAGGGCTCCGTCATCGGGACGACGACGGACCCGCTGCACGAGAACCTCGGCGAGGTGCTGGTCACCGACGCGCCGGTCGAGCCGGGGAGCTCCGGCTCCGCCGCGCTCAACGACGCCGGCGAGGTGATCGGCGTCGTCTACGCCAAGACGTCGACCGACAAGTCGCTGCTCGTCCCGGTGAGCACGCTCCAGACGATGCTCGGCGACGAGTCGGCGTTCACCGCCCTCCCGGAGTGCGACGCCTGACCGGTCCTGTCGCGGCAGGTCGTGGGTCGTCGGCGCGACCCGTCGAGGCGCCCCCGCGCGCACCCTTGACCCCGGGTCTACCCTTCCTGCCATGAGCACACACGCGAGCTCGGACACGCCCCCCGTCGACCCGGCGCACATCACCCACGCAGCGCGCGACACGCTCACGGTGCGTCGCGTCTTCGGAGAGTCCTACGAGCGTGACGGCACGCTCGTCATCCCCGTCGCGACCGTCTGGGGCGGCACCGGCTCGGGCTGGGGCTCCGGCGCGGGAGAGCTCTCCGGCAAGGGGGCCGCCGACTGGCGGCGCCGCGTCGGGGCGGCCGCCGCCCCCGCTCCGGAGGCCGAACCGGCGTCGACGACGCCCGACGCGAGCGGTTCGTCCGACCCCGGGTCGGGCAACGCCGGCGGCGAGGCGGGCGGCGAGGGCTCGGGTGGTGGTGGCGGCTTCGGCGTCCGCGTCGTCGCCAAGGGCGTCTACGTCGTCGACGACCAGGGCGTGCGCTGGCAGCCGGCGCTGGACCTCAACCGCGTGATCCTCGGCGGGCAGGCCCTCGGCGCGGTCGTCGCGTTCTCGGCCGCGCTCGCGTGGGGTCTGAGCCGCCTGCGCCGGCGCTGAGCGACCCGGCACGCGACGAGACTGGTCAGTCGGCGCGACCGACCCGCAGCTCGAGCCCGTCGACCCGCTCCGACACGACGGCGTCCGTCGCGAGCGCGGCGTTGACCTGACCGAGCACGGCGTCGAGCCCTGCCCGGTCCAGCCCCGCGTCGATGCGCAGCACGACGGCGACCTCGGCGCGCCGTCCCGGCTCCGCCCACGCCCGCGCGACGTGCGGGATCCCGGCGAGGGCGCCCTGGACCGCGGTGACCACCTCGGGGACGACGGTCCCGTCGACGACCGCGGGCGACCAGTCCTTGCCCTGGGCGAGCGCCCACACGGCCGGGCGCGGCACGAGCGCCGTCACCGGTCCGCCCGGGTCGACGACGAGCAGCGACCAGTCCTCGCTGACGGCGGACAGCGCCGCCCGCCGGGCGTCCACGGGGACGGGCCGCGCGCTCGCGCGCCACGCCGCCATCGCCACGACCGACGTGAACACCGGGAGCGCGCGACGCCCGTCCGGTGCCTCGATCGCGACGACCCCGGCCGAGGCCTCCTTGTCGACCGTGTGCCCGTGCTCGCCCTCTCCCGCGCTCTCGAGCTCGGCGAGGATCGGGACGAGGACGCGGGTGTCGCCGAGCCGCGCGACGACGTCGGCGAGCGACGCCGATCCCCCGGCGTACGCGTCGAGCAGCGCGGCCAGCGCCGGGTCGGCCGACCCGTCGTCGCCCGCGAACCCGGACGACGGCGGGAGCGCCTTCCCCGGGGAGTCCGGGCCCACCGTCACGGCCGGCCCGCGACGTCGAGCGCCTGGGGCAGGGTGAACGCGCCCGCGTAGAGCGCCTTGCCCACGATCGCGCCCTCGACGCCCGCCGGGACGAGCGAGCGCAGCGCCTCGAGGTCGGAGAGGCTCGAGATGCCGCCCGACGCGACGACGGGTGCGTCCGTGCGCGCGGCGACGTCGCGCAGGAGGTCGAGGTTCGGCCCACGCAGCGTGCCGTCCTTGGTCACGTCCGTGACGACGTAGCGCGCGCACCCGGCGGCCTCGAGGCGGTCGAGGACCTCCCACAGGTCGCCGCCCTCCTGCGTCCACCCGCGCGCGGCGAGCGTGGTGCCGCGCACGTCGAGGCCGACCGCGATCGCGTCGCCGTGCTCCGCGATGACCTTCGCCGTCCACTCGGGGTTCTCGAGCGCCGCGGTGCCGAGGTTGACGCGGCGCGCGCCGGTGGCGAGCGCGCGCTCGAGCGACGCGTCGTCGCGGATCCCGCCGGAGAGCTCGACCTGGACGTCGAGGCGCGCGACGACGTCGGCGAGCAGCTCCGCGTTGGAGCCGCGTCCGAACGCGGCGTCGAGGTCCACGAGGTGGATCCACTCCGCACCGCCCGACTGCCAGTCGAGCGCGGCGGCGAGCGGGTCGCCGTACGAGGTCTCGGAGCCGGCCTCGCCCTGGACGAGGCGGACGGCCTGGCCGTCGGCGACGTCGACGGCGGGCAGCAGCACGAGGCGGTCGGTCACGGGGTTCTCCATCGGTGTCGGTGCTCGGGGCAGGAGGCGCGTCGCTGCGCGCCCGGTGGGGCGCCCGGGCGGTGTGCGCCCGGTGCGCGGAGGTCAGAGCGAGCGGACCCAGTTCTCGAGCAGGGTCGCGCCCGCGTCGCCGGACTTCTCGGGGTGGAACTGCGTGGCGGACAGCGGCCCGTTCTCCACGGCCGCGACGAACCGGCCGCCGTGGTCGGACCACGTGACGAGCGGACGCCGGATCGGCGAGTCCGCGGGCAGGTCCTGACCCGTCGTGAACGACCGGGCCGCGTAGGAGTGGACGAAGTAGAAGCGCTCGTCCTCGACGCCGCGGAACAAGACGCTGCCCTCGGGGGCGTCGACCGTGTCCCAGCCCATGTGCGGCACGACGTCCGCCTCGAGCCGGTCGACGAGGCCGGCCCACTCCCCCAGCCCGTCGGTCAGGGTCCCGTGCTCGTCGCCCTGCTCGAACATGACCTGCATGCCCACGCAGATGCCGAGCACGGGCCGACCGCCGGCGAGGCGGCGGCCGACGAGCTCGTCGCCGCGGACGCCGCGCAGGCCTGCCATGACCGCCGCGAACGCGCCGACGCCCGGGACGACGAGGCCGTCCGCGTCCTGGGCGCGCGCGCGGTCGGCGGTGAGCTCGACGTCCGCACCGACGCGCTCGAGCGCGCGCACGGCCGAGCGGACGTTGCCGAACCCGTAGTCGAGCACGACGACGGACGGGCGCCGCACGCCCGACGTCTCGCGGGTCGCCGGCTCGGTCATGCGCCGTCCTTCCGTGCGCGCCGCGCCGCCGACGTGAGCAGGCGCATCGCCTTCCAGCGGGAGATCGACGAGCTCGCGACGACGCCGTCCTGGTCGGCGACCGTCGTCGTGCCGGTGAGCAGGTCCTCGAGCGCCTCCGGCGCGCCGCCGAGCACGAGGCCCGGGGCGAGCTGGTCGCCCACGGCGCCGTCGGCCCAGCGCGTCATGGTGAGCTGCTCGCCGCTGCGCACGACGAGCACGAGCGGGACGCCCTTGACCAGGGTGGTCAGCGCGGCGGCGGCGTGCGCGGGGGCGTCACCGGCCGTGTCGCGCAGGACCGCGACGGCGCCCACGTCGGTCGGCACGACGTCCGCCTCGACCTGCGCGAGCGAGCACGCGGCGGCGAGCGGCTCGGCCCCGGCGATCTGCGTGATGAGCGCGACGAGGTCGGGCCGCGCCGGGCCGGTCAGGGACGAGAGGTCGTCCGGGATCTCGACGCCGTCGAGCGAGCCGTCGTCGTGCGTGCTCACAGGGCCCCCTTCGTGGACGGGACGCCCTCGACGCGCGGGTCGGGAGCCACCGCGGCGCGCAGAGCTCGGGCGAGCGCCTTGAACTGCGCCTCGACGATGTGGTGCGGGTCGCGACCCGCGAGGACGCGCACGTGGATGCAGATGCCCGCGTGGTGCGCGATCGACTCGAGCACGTGGCGTGTCAGGGAGCCCGTGAAGTGCCCGCCGATGAGGTGGTACTCCTGGCCCTCCGGCTCGCCCGAGTGCACGAGGTAGGGGCGCCCGGACACGTCGACGACCGCGAGCGCGAGCGCCTCGTCGAGCGGGACCGTCGCGTCGCCGAAGCGCCCGATGCCCGCCTTGTCGCCGAGCGCGACGCGCAGCGCCTCGCCGATCGTGATCGCGACGTCCTCGACCGTGTGGTGCGCGTCGATGTGCGTGTCGCCCGTCGCGACGACCTTGAGGTCGATGAGCGAGTGCTTGCCCAGCGCCGTGAGCATGTGGTCGTAGAACGGGACGGTCGTCGAGATCTCCGTCCGTCCCGTGCCGTCGAGGTCGAGCTCGACGAGCACGCTCGACTCGGACGTCGCGCGCTCGATGCGCGCGGTGCGCTTCACAGTCCTGCCACCTCCACGAGGGCCTGTCGGAAGGCCCGCATCTCCTCGCCGGTGCCGATCGACACCCGCAGCCAGCCGTCGGGACCAGTCTCCCGGATGAGCACGCCCCGCTCCAACATCGCCGACCAGACCGCGTGCCGGTCCTCGAACGTGCCGAACAGGACGAAGTTGGCGTCCGAGTCGGCGACGTCCAGCGGGCGGCCGTCCGGGTGCCGGAGCGAGCGCAGCCACGCGACGGTCTCGTCGCGACGCTCGCGCAGCTCCGAGACCTGCGCGAGCAGCTCTCCGGAGTGCGCGAGGGCCGCGCGCGCGACCGCCTGGGTCACGGCCGACAGGTGGTACGGGAGCCGGACGACGCGCAGCGCGTCGACGAGCTCTCGCGACGCCGCGAGATAGCCCACCCGGGCGCCCGCGAGCGCGAACGCCTTGGACATCGTGCGCGTCACCGCGAGGTTCGGGTACCGGTCGAGCAGCTCGAGCGCCGACGGCGTCCCGGTGCGGCGGAACTCGCCGTACGCCTCGTCGACGACGACGACGGCCGGCGCCTCCTGCCCGTCGGGCAGCGGGACGCGCACCGCGAGCGCCGCCTCGCAGACCGCCTCGACGGTCGCGGCGGGCAGCGCGGTGCCGGTCGGGTTGTTGGGGCTCGCGAGCAGGACGACGGAGGGCTGCTCGTGCGCGACCACCTCGCGCGCGTGCTCGGGGTCGAGCGTGAAGTCCTCGGCGCGGCGCCCGACGACCCACGCGGTGTGGGTGTCGCGCGCGTACTCCGGGTACATCGAGTACGTCGGGGCGAAGGAGACGGCGGTGCGTCCCGGGCCGCCGAACGCCTGGAGCACGTGGAGCATGATCTCGTTCGACCCGTTGGCGGCCCAGAGCTGGTCCGCCTCCAGCGCGACGCCCGACTCCGTGCCGAGGTACGCCGCGAGGTCGGCGCGCAGCCCGAGGAAGTCGCGGTCGGGGTAGCGGTTGAGGCCCGCGGCGGCGTCGTGCACCGCCTGCGTGATCGTCGCGACGACGGCCTCGCTCGGCGCGTGCGGGTTCTCGTTGACGTTGAGCAGGACCGGGACGTCGAGCTGCGGCGCGCCGTACGGCTCGACGCCGGCGAGCTCGGGGCGCAGCGGGAGCAAGGGCCGTCCCGCGACGGAGGGTGGGGTCACCCGGACAGTCTACGAACCGCACGCGCACCGGCGTCCGTGACGTCCGGCACGCGGGCAGCGGCTCCTGCCGCCGCACTCGGACCGTGCGGGCCGGCCGCCGCGTCAGGCCGAGGTGACCTCGCCGCCGTCGACCGTCACGGGCACCTCGGGCAGGGGCGACGGCGCGGGCCCGCCGAGCACGGCGCCGGTCGCGAGGTCGTAGCGGGAGGCGTGGCACGGGCAGAGGAGCTCTCCGTCCCCGGGCGCGACCGTGCACCCCTGGTGGGTGCAGATCGCGCTGAAGGCCGCGAACGTCCCCTCCGCGGGCTGCGTGACCAGCAGCGGGGCGCCGTCCACGGTGACCGCGAGCGCCCCGCCGACCGGGACGTCGTCGACGCTCGCGAGCGCCTGCCCGGGACCGACGTCGGGCCCGCCGGCCCCGGAGCCCTCGCCGCCGCTCGTCCCGCCGTCCTGCGTCCCCGAGGGACCACCGCCACCGCACGCCGCGAGCAGCGCGAGCGCCGCGCCCGCTCCCGACCCGGCGAGGACAACCCGTCGCGTCGGCGTCGCTCCGCGCGGGACGTGCAGGACCGGGCCGGGCCGCCGGGTACGCGCGGCATCGGCGGTGGCGCCGAGGACGTCGTCGCGCGTGGCGATCGCGTCGCCCGGGGGGACGGCGGGGTGCGGTGCGTCCATGTCCGGCCTCCTTGCGCGGTGCGTGGACGGGCGTGCCCTCGGCCCACCCTGGCCGTCCGGCGCGCGAGACGTCGCCGTCGGCGGTTCCATTGAAGCACCGGGGTGCGGGGGCACGCCCCCCCGACCGCACCCGAGCGGAGGAGACGCCGATGTCCGTGACCGCGGGGCCGCCGGCACCACCCGTGCGCGAGGGTCGAGCACTCGGTGCGTGGGTCCTGCGCGGGCTGACCGCCGCGGGCCTCCTGCTCTCCGCCGACGTGCACCTGGTCCTGTTCGTCGAGGGGTACCGCGACATCGACGTCGTCGGCCCGCTCTTCGCGCTCAACGCGGTCGCGGGGCTCGTCCTCGGCCTCCTCGTCCTCGTGTGGCGGCACTGGTTGCCGCTGCTCGGCGCGGTCGGCTTCGGGGCGCTGACCCTCGCCGCGTTCTACCTCTCGACGACCGTCGGCTTCTTCGGCGTGAACGAGACCGTCGGCGGGACGCAGCAGGTCCTCGCCGCGGTGAGCGAGTGGGTCGTCGTGGTCGCCGGGACGCTCGCCCTCGTCGTGGAGAGGCGAAGGTCACGAGCTGCACGGTCGTGAGTCGTTCGTCGCGCCGTCCGCCGCGACGACCGGCCCCCGCGCGCGTAGCGTCGAGGACGAGGCAGGACCGCCGGCACGGTCCGGCCGCCACTCTCCCCGAGAACCGAGGTGATCGCCATGCCCACCATGCGTGCCGCCGTCGTCCGCTCGTTCACCGAGCCCCTGGTCGTCGACGAGATCGAGGTCCCGTCGCCGGGGCCCCACGAGGCCCTGGTCAAGGTCGACTACACCGGCGTGTGCCACACGGACCTGCACGCCGCCCACGGCGACTGGCCGGTCAAGCCCGCGCCCCCGTTCGTGCCCGGCCACGAGGGCGTCGGCACGGTGGTCGCGGTCGGCGACCAGGTGACGCGCGTCCAGGTCGGCGACACGGTCGGCAACGCGTGGCTGTGGAGCGCGTGCGGCGAGTGCGAGTACTGCGAGACGGGCTGGGAGACCCTGTGCCCGCACCAGAAGAACGGCGGCTACTCGGTCGACGGTTCGTTCGGCCAGTACATGCTCGTCGACTCGCGCTACTGCCCGGTCGTGCCGGACGGGGTCGATCTCTCAGCCGTCGGACCGATCCTGTGCGCCGGCGTCACCGTCTACAAGGGGCTCAAGGTCACGGACACGCAGCCCGGCGAGTGGGTGCTGGTCTCCGGGATCGGCGGCCTCGGGCACATCGCGGTGCAGTACGCGGTCGCGATGGGCCGCCGCGTCGCCGCGGTGGACGTCGACGACGAGAAGCTCGCGCTCGCGCGCAAGCACGGCGCGGAGGTCACGGTCAACGCGGCCACGTCACCCGACGCCGCGGCCGAGATCCAGGAGCAGACGGGCGGCGGAGTCCACGGCGCGCTCGTCACCGCCGTCAACGCGCACGCTTTCCCCCAGGCCGTGGGCGCGCTGCGCCGCGGTGGCACGGTCTCGCTCGTCGGGCTCCCGCCGGAGAAGTTCCCGCTCGACATCTTCACGACCGTGCTCTTCGGGCTGACCGTGCGCGGGTCGATCGTCGGGACGCGCAAGGACATGGCGGAGGCGCTCGACTTCTTCGCCCGCGGGAAGATCAGCCCGACGTACACGGTGCGCCCGCTCGCCGACATCAACGCGATCTTCTCCGAGATGGAGGAGGGCCGGATCGACGGGCGCGTGGTCATGGACATGCGCTCCTGACGCCCTGCGCCCTCGTCCCTCGCGGCCCGCGACCCCGTCCCCGAGGTTCGCGGGCCGTGGCCTGTGCACGACGACCCGAGGGTCGGCGGGTGCGCCTACGATCGTGCGGGTGAGCCCCACCGACCCGTACGCCGACCTGCCCTTCGACCCGGCCGACGCGCCGCCGCTCGACGAGCCTGCCGACCCGTTCGGCGACCCGTGGGCCGGCGCCGCGCCGTCGGGGCCCGCGCCGGAGACGGAGCAGCCCGCGGTCGCCGGGCCGCGCGCAGCGGCCCCGGTCGACGGAGGTGCCCCCGCCGCGGCGCCCGACGGCGGGGAGGCCGCCAAGCGGGCCAAGCTCGCGATGCTGCGCGGCCTGCTCGACGGGCAGTCGCTGCGCGAGGACGCCGAGACCGCGCTGCGCGCGCTCGTCGGGCGCGACGACGCGGTGCTGCGCGAGGACCAGTGGCGCGCGATCGAGGCGCTCGTGGCGTTCCGGCGCCGCGCGCTCGTCGTGCAGCGCACCGGGTGGGGCAAGTCCGCGGTGTACTTCGTGGCCACGCGTCTGCTGCGCGACCGCGGCGCCGGGCCGACCGTCATCGTCTCCCCGCTGCTCGCGCTCATGCGCGACCAGATCTCGGCAGCGGCCCGGGCGGGCATCAAGGCCGTGACCATCAACTCGGCCAACGTCACGGAGTGGGACGACGTCCACCGGGCGATCGCGGCCGGCGAGGTCGACGTGCTGCTCTGCTCGCCCGAGCGCCTGAACAACCCGGGCTTCCGCGACGAGGTGCTCCCCCGGCTCGCGGCCGACGCGGGACTCGTCGTCATCGACGAGGCGCACTGCATCTCGGACTGGGGCCACGACTTCCGTCCCGACTACCGGCGCATCCGCACGCTGCTCGCCGACCTGCCGCCCGGCATCCCCGTGCTCGCGACGACCGCGACGGCGAACGCGCGCGTGACCGCGGACGTCGCCGAGCAGCTCGGCGTGACCGCGGCGCACGCCGCCGGCGGCACCGCCGGCGACGCCGGCCACGAGGACGTGCTCGTCCTGCGCGGCGGGCTCGACCGCGAGTCGCTCCACCTCGCCGTCCTGCGCCTGCCCGACCAGCCCACGCGCGTCGCCTGGCTCGTCGAGGCGCTCCAGGACGTCGACGGCTCGGGCATCGTCTACTGCCTCACCGTCTCCGCGGCCGAGCAGGTCGCGAGCCAGCTCCGCGCCGCCGGCCTCGCCGTCGCGTCGTACACGGGCCAGACGGACCCGGCCGAGCGCGAGCGGCTCGAGGAGGACCTCAAGGAGAACCGCGTCAAGGCGTTGGTGGCGACCTCGGCGCTCGGGATGGGCTTCGACAAGCCCGACCTCGCGTTCGTCGTGCACCTCGGCGCACCGAGCTCCCCCATCGCCTACTACCAGCAGGTCGGGCGCGCGGGCCGCGGCGTCGACTCCGCCGTCGTCGTGCTGCTGCCCGGCGAGGAGGACCGGCGCATCTGGGAGTGGTTCGCGTCGACCGCGTTCCCGCCGCAGGCGCAGGTCCGCACGACGCTCGACGCGCTGGGTGCGGGCGGCACGCAGTCCGTCGCGCAGCTCGAGACGCAGGTCGACCTCAAGCGGTCGCGCCTCGAGGGCATGCTCAAGGTGCTCGACGTCGACGGCGCCGTCCGGCGCGTCAAGGGCGGCTGGGAGGCCACCGGCGAGCCGTGGACGTACGACGCGGAGCGCTACGAGCGCGTCGACGCGACGCGCACGGCCGAGCAGCAGGCGATGCTCGACTACGAGGCCACGGACGGGTGCCGCATGGCGTTCCTGCGTGCCGCGCTCGACGACCCGGAGCTCGAGGACGGGTGGCGGTGCGGGCGCTGCGACACGTGCGGCGGGGTGACGCTGCCCGCGCTGCCCGACGCCGAGGCCGTCGCCGCCGCGCGCGCGGACATGGACCGGCCCGGGGTCGAGGTGGTCGCGCGCCGCCAGTGGCCGAGCGGCATGGACCGCCTGGGGCTCGACCTGCGCGGTCGTCTCGGCGCCGACGAGCTCGCGGAGACCGGGCGTGCCGTCGCGCGGCTCGACGGGCTCGGCTGGTCCGCCCCGCTGCGCGAGCTCTTCGCCCCCGCGACGCCCGACGGCGACACACCCGTCGCGCTCCGGCGCGCGGCAGCACGGGTGCTCGACGAGTGGCCGGAGCTGTACGAGGCCGGCGCGCAGAGCGAGCCCGCGACGGACGCCGGCGACGACGGCACGGCGAGCGCGCCGGAGCGGCGGTTGCTCGTCGACGGCGTCGTCGCGGTGCGTTCCGCGACCCGCCCGCGCCTCACCTTCCACCTCGCGAACGGGCTCTCGAGCTACCTCGGCAAGCCCCTGATCGGCGCCGTCGGTCCCGTCCCGGGACGCGAGGAGCCAGGCAGGCACGACGTGAACTCCGCGACGCGCCTCGCGGGCGTCGCCGGCCGCCTGCAGCTCGAGCTGTCGGACGCCGCCCGGGCCGGGCTGGCCGGACGGCGCGTGCTCCTCGTCGACGACTACACCGAGTCGGGCTGGACGCTTACGGTCGCGGCGCGCCTGCTGCGCCAGGCGGGCGCGGCGGCCGTGCACCCGTTCGTCCTCGGCGTGCGCTGAGGCGGCGGGAGCCGGGTCACCACCGCAGGCGCAGCTCCGTGTAGGTCGTGTCGACGAAGCCCAGCGCGCGGTACAGCGACTCGCCGTCGGCCGTGGCGTGCAGGGAGACCGAGTCGGCGCCGCTCGCGCGCGCCCAGTCGAGGGCCGCGACGACGCACGCGCGCGCGAAGCCCTGCCCCCGCGCGCCGGGCACCGTGCAGACGTTCGACAGGTGCGCCGTCGTGCCGTGCGGGTTCCGCGCGGACGGCACCGACCGGTGCAGCTCGACGAGCGCGCACGCCGCGACCTGGTCCGGGCCGTCGACGACGAAGGCCACCACATCCTCCGAGCCGAGCATCCGGGCGAACCACTCCGTCGCCCGGCGCTGCCAGGCGCCGTCCTCGGCGTCCGCCTCCCCCATCGCACGCATGAGGTGGACGCGCAGGACGACGAGGTCGTCGGCGTCGCGCGGGACCGCACGCCGCACCGGCGCACGGTCCTCGCGCGCGCCCGTCACAGGAACCGCGCCCGCACCGCCTCGCCGTGGGCCGGGAGGTCCTCGTCGTTCGCGACGGCGACGATCCGGTCCGCCAGCTCCTCCAGGGCGTCACGGTCGTACTCGATGACCTGGACCGCCTTGACGTAGCTGTGCACCCCGAGACCGCTCGAGAAGTGCGCGCAGCCGCCGGTCGGGAGCACGTGGTTCGAGCCGGCCATGTAGTCGCCGAGCGAGACGGGCGACCACGGGCCGACGAAGATGGCGCCCGCGCTCGTGACGCGCTCGGCGAGCGCCGCGGCGCCGTCCGCCTGGATCTCGAGGTGCTCCGCGCCGTAGGCGTCGACCACCTGGAGACCCTGCTCGAGGTCGTCCACGAGCACGATCGCGGACTGCGGACCGGCGAGGGACTGCGCGACGCGCGCGGCGTGCTTCGTGGCCGTCACGAGGTCCGCGAGGCGGGCCTCGACCGCGGCGGCGAGCTCGACGGACGGCGTGACGAGGACGGCCGCCGCGAGCGGGTCGTGCTCGGCCTGGCTGATGAGGTCGGCCGCCACGTGACCCGGGTCGGCGGTACCGTCCGCGAGGATCGCGATCTCCGTCGGCCCGGCCTCGGCGTCGATCCCGACGACGCCGCGGACGAGCCGCTTCGCGGCAGCGACGTAGACGTTCCCCGGTCCGGTCACGACGTCGACCGGCTCGCAGAGCACGTCCCCGTCCTGCGGCTCGCTGCCCGCCGCGCCGTACGCGAACATCGCCACGGCCTGCGCGCCACCCACCGCGTAGACCTCGTCGACCCCGAGCAGCGCGCACGCCGCGAGGATCGTCGGGTGCGGCAGGCCGCCGTTCTCCTTCTGGGGCGGCGACGCGACCGCGAGGCTGCGGACGCCGGCCTCCTGGGCCGCGACGACGTTCATCACCACGGACGACGGGTAGACCGCGAGCCCGCCGGGCGCGTAGAGCCCGACGCGGCGCACCGGCACCCAGCGCTGGCGGACCTGCGCACCGGGCCCGATCTCGACCGTGAAGTCCTGCGGGCGTTGGGCGGCGTGCACGAGCCGGACCCGACGGATCGCCTCCTCCAGGCCCGCGCGGACGTCCGGGTCGAGCCGCGCGAGGGCGTCGGCGAGCGCGTCGCCGGGGACGCGCAGGTGCTCGGGCCGCACGCCGTCGAACCGCTCGGCGTACTCGCGCAGCGCGTCCGCGCCGCGCGCGCGGACCGCCTCGACGATCGGGGCGACCCGATGCGCCGCGTCCTCGACGCCGAGCTCTGCGCGCGGCAGGGTCTCGACGAGCTCGCGGGCGGACAGGGAACGTCCTCGAAGATCGATGCGGGTGATCATGGGTCGAGTCTAGGAGCCCGCGCGACCCCGCGACGAGGCGTTTCGCCCACCGGTCGCGCCGCGCGGGCCGCGGCACGCCGCGTCGCGCCCACCCCGCGCGGGCGGGGAGAATGGGCGGCATGAACGCCCCTCACGACGCCCGCCCGGTCGAGATCTCCGACGACGTCATCCGCCTCGGGCAGTTCCTCAAGCTCGCCGGCCTCGCCGAGTCCGGCGCCGAGGCGCGCGAGCTCGTCACGGAGGGCGAGGTCCGCGTCAACGGCGAGGTCGACACGCGCCGTGGCCGCCAGCTGCACCGCGGCGACATCGTCTCGGTAGACCACCCCCAGGGCACCGAGAGCGCGACCGTCGCCTGAGCTGCCCGTCAGGCCATGTAGGTCGAGGCCATGACCTTGTCCGGCGTGAGCCGGAGCACGACGCGCTCGGGGTTCGGCGAGAGCGCCCGGTAGCGGCGGCCGTACCGCGCGACGGCGTCCGCGACCTCGTCCGCGTCCTCGACGACCTCGATCGTGCCCTCGAGAGTGATCCACCGGCCGCCCTCGACCTGGCACACCGCGGCCCGGGGTGCCCCGCCGTCCGCCCCCGGGAGGCGCGCGTTGCGGGCCTTGACCGAGGCGCGGTTCGTCGTGATGCGCAGCACGCCCGCGTCCTGGTCCCACGTGAAGGCCACGGGGACGACGTGCGGCGTGCCGTCGGCGCGCAGCGTGGTGAGGGTCGCCAGGTGGCGCTCGGTGACGAAGACGAGCTGTTCGGGGTTGAGGCGCATCACGGCGTCGAGCCTACGGGTTCCGTCGTTGTGCGCGGCGGGCGCCCGGTCGCCGGACGCCCGTGCGTGGGCGGCCGGTCGCCGGTGTCAGGCGTCGAACCCGAAGGTCATGATCGGCGGCACCGCGCCCGCACGCAGCGCCCGCAGGACGTGCAGCTCGTGCGGGACGACCGGGTCGGGCAGGTCGTCGAGCGTGAACCAGCGCAGGTCGGCCGCCTTGTCCCGCTCCTGGAGCACCGCGTCGCCGTCCCAGGCCTCGGCCGCGAAGAAGAAGTCGGCGCGCTGCTCGAGCGCCGGTCCTCCGGGCACACCGCGGTGCAGAACGGTGAGGGGCCGCAGGTCCGTCGGCGCGATCTCGAGGCCGAGCTCCTCGCGCGCCTCGCGCGCCGCGGCCGCCACGACCGACTCCCCCGGCTCGACGTGCCCGGCCGCGGCGGCCGCCCAGTACCCGTCCCGGTAGCCGGTGCCCTGCCGGAGCTGCAGCAGCACCTCGTCGCCCCGGCGCAGCAGGACGTACGCCGCGGGCACGACCCGGAACCGGTGCGACGCCGAGCCGTCGTCCCACGACGCGCGGGCGGCGCCGTCGACGGCCTCCTCCGTCATCGCCTCAGCCGACCAGGCAGGACGGCCCGAGCAGCGCCTTGAGGTCGCCGAACAGCGCCGGCGACTTCTCGACGCGCAGCCCGTCGCCCGCGCGGACGACGGTCGTCTTGCCGGGCTCGAGCACCTGGACGTGGACCTCCGCCGACCCGGGGTGGGTCGCGAGCACCTCCCGCAGGCGGAGGATGATCGGCTCGACGCAGCGCGTGTGCGACACCTTCACGGCGAGCGGCGACTCCGCGCCCACGGTGATGTCGGGCAGCGACACCTCCATGGCCTGGAGCTGCATCGTGTCGTCCCGACGGCGCACGCGTCCGCGCAGCACGACCACCTGGTCCTCGGCGAGGATCGTGGAGTAGGCGAGGTACGTCTCGCCGAAGAACATGACCTCCACGGCGCCCTCGAGGTCCTCGATGGTCACCGCCGCCCACGGGTTGCCGTTCTTGCTCATCTTGCGCTGGAGCGACGTCACCAGACCCGCGATCACGACCGTCGACCCGTCCGGGCGGCCCTCGTCCGCGAGCAGGTTCGCGATGCCTGTGTCGGCCGCCCGCGTGAGCACGTGCTCGAGCCCCGAGAGCGGGTGGTCCGAGACGTACAGGCCGAGCATCTCGCGCTCGAACGCGAGCCGCTGCTTCTTGTCCCAGTCCGGGAGGTCGGGCACGTCGACGGAGAACGACATGCCGTCCTCGGCGTCGCCGCCGAAGTCGGCGAACAGGTCGAACTGCCCCTCGGCCTCCTTGCGCTTGACGCTGATGACCGAGTCGACGGCCTGCTCGTGCACGACGAGCAGCGCGCGCCGGGGATGACCGAGCGAGTCGAACGCGCCCGCCTTGATGAGCGACTCGATGGTGCGCTTGTTGCAGACGACCGCCGGGACCTTGTCGAGGAAGTCGGTGAACGACGTGAACGCGCCCTTCTCCTCGCGCGTCCGGATGATCGCGTCGACGACGTTCGTCCCGACGTTCCGCACGCCCGTGAGGCCGAAGCGGATGTCGTTTCCCACGGCCGTGAACTTCGCCGCCGAGTCGTTCACGTCGGGCGGGAGCACCGTGATGTGCATACGGCGGCACTCGTTGAGGTACAGGGCGAGCTTGTCCTTGTCGTCCCGCACGCTCTGCAGGAGCGCCGCCATGTACTCGGTCGGGTAGTTCGCCTTGAGGAACGCCGTCCAGTACGCCACGAGGCCGTACCCCGCCGAGTGCGCCTTGTTGAACGCGTAGCCGGCGAACGGGACCAGCGTGTCCCACACCGCCTGGATCGCGCCGTCGGAGTACCCGCGCTCGCGGCAGCCGGCCTGGAAGGGCACGAACTCCTTGTCGAGGATCTCCTTCTTCTTCTTGCCCATCGCACGACGCAGCAGGTCGGCCTGGCCGAGCGAGTACCCGGCGAGGATCTGCGCGGCGCGCTGCACCTGCTCCTGGTAGACGATGAGCCCGTAGGTCTCGTCGAGGATCTCCGCGAGCGGCTGCTCGAGCTCCGGGTGGATCGGCTCGATCTTCTGGAGGCCGTTCTTGCGCAGCGCGTAGTTCGTGTGCGAGTTCATGCCCATGGGGCCCGGGCGGTACAGCGCGATGACGGCCGAGAGGTCGTCGAACTTGTCCGGCTTCATCTGGCGCAGCAGCGCGCGCATCGGCCCGCCGTCGAGCTGGAACACGCCCAGCGTGTCGCCGCGCGCCAGGAGGTCGTAGGACGCCTTGTCGTCGAGCGTGAGCGACTCGATCTCGATCGGGTCCTTGCCGTTCATCTCGATGTTCTCGAGCGCGTCGTCGAGGATCGTCAGGTTGCGCAGCCCGAGGAAGTCCATCTTGATGAGCCCGAGGCCCTCGGACGTCGGGTAGTCGAACTGCGTGATGACCGCGCCGTCCTGCGGGCGGCGCATGATCGGGATGATGTCGATGAGCGGGTCGCTCGACATGATGACGCCGGCGGCGTGCACGCCCCACTGCCGCTTCAGACCCTCGATGCCGCGCGCGAGCTCGACGACGCGCTGCGCCTCGGGGTCGGTGTCGTGGAGCTGGCGGAACTCCGCGGCCTCGGGGTAGCGCTCGTGCTTCGGGTCGAAGATCCCCGACAGCGGGATGTCCTTGCCCATGACGGCGGGCGGCATCGCCTTGGTGAGCTTCTCCCCCATGGCGAAGGGGAAGCCCAGAAGGCGCGCCGAGTCCTTGAGGGCCTGCTTGGCCTTGATCGTGCCGTAGGTGACGATCTGGGCGACGCGGTCGTCGCCGTACTTCTCCGTGACGTACCGGATGACCTCCCCACGCCGACGCTCGTCGAAGTCGACGTCGACGTCGGGCATCGACACGCGCTCGGGGTTGAGGAAGCGCTCGAAGATCAGGCCGTGCTCGAGCGGGTCGAGCTCGGTGATCCCCATGAGGTAGGACGCCATCGACCCGGCCGCCGAGCCACGACCCGGCCCGACGCGGATGCCCTGCTCCTTGGCCCAGTTGATGAAGTCGGCGACCACGAGGAAGTACCCCGGGAAGCCCATCTGGATGATGACCTCGGTCTCGTACTGCGCCTGCTTGCGTGACGCGTCCGGGATCCCGTTCGGGTACCTGCGGTGCAGCCCGCGCTCGATCTCCTTGACGAACCAGCTCGTCTCGTCCTCGCCCTCCGGGACGGGGAACCGCGGCATGTAGTTCGCCTTCGTGTCGAACGACACCTCGCACTGCTCGGCGATGAGCAGCGTGTTGTCGCAGGCCTCGGGCAGCTCCGCGAACACGCGGCGCATCTCCGCCGCGGACTTCACGTAGTAGCCGGTCCCGTCGAACTTGAACCGGTCCGGGTCGTCGAGCGTCGAGCCGGAGTTGATCGCGAGCAGCGCCTCCTGGCTCGACGCGTCCTCCTCGCGCACGTAGTGCAGGTCGTTCGTCGCGACGAGCCGCGCGCCGATCGTCTCCGCGAGGCGCAGCAGGTCCTGCGTGACCCGGGTCTCGATGTCGAGACCGTGGTCCATGAGCTCGACGTAGAAGTTCTCACGTCCGAAGACGTCCTGGAGCTCGCCCGCCGTCCGGACCGCCTCGTCCCACTGGCCCAGCCGCAGGCGCGTCTGGATCTCCCCCGACGGGCAGCCGCTCGTCGCGATGAGGCCCTTGCCGTAGGTCTGGAGCAGGTCCCGGTCCATGCGGGGCCACTTGCCCATCTGCCCGTCCAGCGACGCCAGCGAGGACGCCCGGAACAGGTTGTGCAAGCCCTCGTTGTCCTTGGCGAGGAGCGTCATGTGCGTGTACGCACCGCGCGCCGAGACGTCGTCGGACTCCTGCCCCTGCTGGCCGAACCGCACGCGCGTCTGGTCGAACCGGCTCGTCCCCGGCGTGATGTACGCCTCGACGCCGATGATCGGCTTGATGCCCTTCGCCTGCGCGCGCGACCAGAACTCGAACGCCCCGAACACGTACCCGTGGTCCGTCGTCGCGATCGCCTTCTGGCCCAGCCGCTCGACCTCGTCGAACAGGTCCCCGATCCGCGCCGCGCCGTCGAGCATCGAGTACTCGGTGTGGACGTGGAGGTGGACGAAGTCCTCTGTGGCGGTCGGCATGCACTGATCCTAAGTCGCCCCACCCACGCGTCCGGGCACCCTCGACGGTCTCCGGTGTGCCACGTCGCACAGTCGTCGTCGCCAGCCGGGACCGGCTTCGAGTCCGGCTCCGCGAACGCGTCAGACGTCGGTCGTGAGGGTCTTCGCGGCGTCGCGGTGGTCGATCCCCGCGTCGAGGTAGACGGGACCGGACACCACGTAGCCGAGGCGCTCGTAGAACCCGATCGCCTGGACCTGGGCCGAGAGGACGACGCGCACGGCGCGGCGCCCCTCCGTGCCCGACGCCGCGTGCTCGGCGAGCGCGATCTCCTCCAGGGCGCGCATCACCGCGGCACCCGCGCCCGTGCCGCGCGCGGACGCGGACACCGCGACCCGTCCGATGTGGACCTCGCCCGGGTGCGCCGGGTCCGTGAGCAAGCGGCCCGTGCCGACGACCGCACCGTCTCGCTCGCGGTCGCGCACGAGGACGTGCGTCGTCGTCGCCGCGGTGTCGAGGTCGTCGATCTCCTCCTCGACCGGCACGCCCTGCTCGTCGACGAACACGGCGAGCCGCAGCGCGTGCGCGGCGGCCAGCCCGCCGTCGTCGACGACGCGCTCGACGACGAGCCGGCCCGTGCCCGCACCCGGGACGTCGTCGCTCACGCGTACGCCCCGCGCAGGACCTCGAGCGCGTGCGCGAGATCCTCCGGGTACTCGCTCGTCAGCTCGAGCCACTGCCCCGTCGTCGGGTGCTCGAACCCGAGGCGCACGGCATGGAGCCACTGGCGGGTCAGCGCGACGCGCGAGGCCAGCACGGGGTCGGCGCCGTAGGTGAGGTCGCCCACGCACGGATGGCGCAGCGCGGAGAAGTGCACGCGGATCTGGTGCGTGCGCCCCGTCTCGAGGTGCACCTCGACGAGCGAGGCCGCGGGCAGCATCTCGAGGACCTCGTAGTGCGTCACCGAGGGCTTGCCCTCCGCGGTCACCGCGAACTTCCAGTCGGCGCTCGGGTGGCGCCCGATGGGCGCGTCGATGGTCCCCGTCGTCGGCTCCGGGTGCCCCTGGACCAGAGCGTGGTAGACCTTCTCGACCGTGCGCTCCTTGAAGGCGCGCTTGAGCGCCGTGTACGCGACCTCGCTCTTCGCGACGACCATGAGGCCCGAGGTCCCGACGTCGAGGCGGTGCACGATGCCCTGGCGCTCGGCCGCGCCCGAGGTGGAGATCCGGTACCCGGCTGCCGCGAGCGCACCGACCACGGTCGGGCCGGTCCAGCCCGGCGAGGGATGCGCCGCGACGCCGACCGGCTTGTCGACGACCACGACGTCGTCGTCGTCGTAGACGATCCCCATGCCCGGCACGGGCTCGGCGACGACCTCGACCGCCGGCGGTGCGGCGTCGGGCACGTCGACCTCGAGCCACGCCCCCGGGACGAGCCGGTCGGACTTGCCGACCTCCCGACCGTCGAGGCGGACGGCGCCGTCCGCGGCGAGCTCCGCCGCGCGCGTGCGGGAGAGGCCGAGGAGACGGGACAGGCCGGCGTCGACCCGCTCGCCCGCGAGGCCGTCCGGCACCGGCAGCGAGCGGAGGCTCACCGCTCCTCCTCGCGGTCCGCGCGCACCGTCGTCGGGCCGGGCTCGGTGATCGGCTCGGCCTCGTCGCCCACCTCGTCGCCCGCTTCGTCGTCCCCGTGGCGGCTCCCGTCGAGCCCGATCCCGAGCACCGAGAGCACCGCGATCATCACCGCGGCGGCGACGATCGCGATGTCCGCGACGTTGCCCACGAACCAGTTCGCGTAGGCGATGAAGTCCACGACGTGCCCGCGGGCGAAGCCGGGCTCACGGAAGAACCGGTCGACGAGGTTCCCGAGCGCGCCGCCGAGCAGCAGACCGAGCGCGACCGCCCACGCGCGCGAGCCGATCCGGCTCACCATGCGCACGATGACGACCACCACGGCGACGACGACGATCGTCAGGAGCCAGGTCATCCCCGTCGCGATGGAGAGCGCCGCACCGGGGTTGTAGATGAGCCGGAGTCCCAGGAGAGAGCCCAGGAGGGGGATCGTGTCGTCGCCGAGCGTCAGGCTGGACTCGGCCCACCACTTGGTGAGCTGGTCGAGCACCAGGACGAGGGCGGCGAGGACGACGGTCCAGACCACCAGCACGCGCCGCGGACCGCGGCGTGCTGTGCTGGTGTCGGTACCGGACTCGGTGCCCGCGACGGCGTCAGCGGGTTCGGTGGGCTCGGGGCGCGCGGAGGTGGACATCGGCGGCAAGTCTGCCACGTCGGCCCCCGCCTCGGCGCGCCCCCTGCCCGACCGACGAGAGGACGGACCTCAGCGGCGCTCGGCGCGCTGCTTCGCCTCGACGGAGAGGTTGGCCCGCGGGAACGCCTGGAGGCGCGCCTTGCCGATCGGCAGCCCCGTCTCCTCGCAGGTCGCGTACGTGCCCGCCGCGATGCGGTCCAGGGCGTGCGACGTCTGCGCGAGGAGGTCGCGCACGTTGTTGACCAGGGTCAGCTCCTGCTCCCGCTCCAGGGCGCTCGAGCCGGAGTCGGCCTGGTCGTCGCCCGCCCCGTCGCCGGAGTGCCGCAGGAGGTTCGAGAGCTCCTCGTCCGCGGACGCGAGCTCACCCTCCAGGCGCTCCTTCTCGGAGAGGAGCTCGGCGGCGAGCTCCTCGACCTCCCGCAGGGTCCAGGGCTCCTCCCCGTCGCGCACGGGGAAGGACTTGACGTCCTTCGCGAGGTTCGGGAATCGGTCGCGCACGGCCGTTCGGGCCGCGGTGGTGAGCTTGGTCATGTCGCCCCTCCAAGTTCGAGTCACGCGAGAGTAGACGCAGCGGCCGGTACGCACAACACACCACGCCGGTCCGCCGAGGCGGAAAGACGCAGGTGCGAGGCGTACCGGCCGCTGCCGGACGGTCGACGCAGGTGCTAGATGCCGGGAGCGAGGTCGCTCGTGCGGCTCGCCCCGCCGACGTTGCTGCGCGGCGGGAGGGCGCTGCCCCGGTTGTCCAGGTCGCCCAGCAGGTTCTGGAGGTAGCTCTTGAGGCGCGTGCGGTAGTCGCGCTCGAAGATGCGCAGCTCGTCGATCTTGCGCTCGAGGAGCGAGCGCTCCTGCTCGAGCTGCGACAGCGTGCGGTGGGAGGTCTCCTCGGCCTCGCGCACGATGCGCGTGCCCTCCTCCTTCGCCTCCGCGATGAGCCGGTCGCCCTCCTCCTGGCCCGAGCGCACGTAGTCGTCGTGCAGCTTCTGGGCGAGCTGGAGCATGCCGGTCGCCGACTCGGGCTCGGCGCCGTTCTTCGCGACGACGGCCTGCGAGATCGGTGCGACCGGAGCGGGCTCCGGCTCGGGCGCCTTGGGCGCCTCGACGACGGCGGGCTGCACCGCAGCGCTGGACGCGTCGGCCCGGCTGAGCTCGGCGATACGACGCTCCGCGGCAGCGAGCTTCGACTTGAGGTCCTCGTTCTCCTCCTGCACGGAGTTGAGGGTCCTCACCACCTCGTCCAAGAAGTCGTCGACCTCTTCGACGTCGTAGCCCTCGCGGAACTTCGTCGCCGAGAACTTCTTGTTCAGGATGTCCTCTGCAGTGAGCAGTGCCATCGGTTCACCTCATAGCGTTTGCGTGTCGGTCCGGGCGACCTCGCGATCACCAGAGTCCAAAGTAGCGGAGATTGCCCGTGGGGGCCGGGAGCGGCCGTGCGTTCGCGCGCCGCGCGCCCGTGTGGATGACGTGACGGTCCGGCGTCGGGCCGGTCGCGGTCGGGGCGAACCGGACGTAGCGCACCACGGCCGGCGGGGCACGCGCACGGGGCGCGTGACGTGCGTCTCAGAGCGACGACACGATCTGCGCGGCGATCGTCACCGCGAAGAAGAGGATGATGAACGCCAGGTCGAGGCGCACCTGCCCCAGCGAGAGCGGCGGGATGAGACGGCGCAGCGCACGCAGGGGCGGGTCGGTCGCCGAGTAGATCACCTCGGCGACCACGAGCATGACGCCTCGTGGCCGCCAGTCGCGCGCGAAGAACTGCACCCAGTCGAACACGAGGCGACCGATGAGCAGCAGCAGGTAGAGCCAGAGCAGGAATCCGACGATCCCTGTGATGAGGTCCCAGATCACGGGTCAACTGTGCCAGACGTACGTCCCGCGTCCGGGCGCGGGACACGCACCTCCCGCGCGCGCAGCAGAAAAGGGACGGACGTGTCGCCACGTCCGTCCCTCTCTGCCGTGCGCGGGGCGCGTGCTCGGCGGGCGCGGCGCGCCCCGCACGTCGTCAGCTCTGGTTGTAGAACCCGGCGCGCCCCGGAGCCGGCGCGGCGGCCTGCTCCTCGCCGGTGATCTCCACGTGCTCGGGCGAGAGCAGGAACACCTTGTTGGTGACGCGCTCGATGGCGCCGTGGAGCCCGAAGATCAGGCCCGCGGAGAAGTCGACCAGGCGCTTCGCGTCCGCGTCGTCCATGTCCGACAGGTTCATGATCACGGGCGTGCCACCGCGGAACGCCTCCCCGATCACGCGCGCGTCGTTGTAGGAGCGCGGGTGCACCGTCGTGATCCTGCGCAGCTCGGCGGCCGACATGCTCGTCTGCGGCACCTCGCGCGGTCCGAGCGCGCGGTGCAGCGGCGTCACCTGGGCCTGGTAGTCGTGCGACACGTCCGCCCCCGTCTCGTCGAGCTCGTCGACGTACTCGTCCTGCTCGTCCTCGCCGCGATCATCAGCGAGGCCCAGATACAGCATGGTCTTGCGCAGCGCTCCCGCCATGGGCCTTGCTCCGTCCTCGATCGATCCGTCGGTCCACCGGCCGTCGGACCGGTGCGTTCACGCTAACCGAGGGCGTCGGACGATCCGGGGACGACACGCCCGGGGTCCTCAACCTCACCCGGAGGTCGAGACCGGGGCGGTCACGCGGCGGAGAGCGCCACCAGCCCGGCGAAACGACCGGTCGTCGTCCCTCCGCGCGCGGCGCGTCGGTGCGAGAAGAAGCGGTCGTCCTCGATCGTGCACACGTCGACGTGCACGACGTCCTTGACCCCCGCGGCGACGAGGTCGGCGACCACGCCCGCCGGCAGGTCGAGCGCGGGGGTGCCCCACGAGGTCGTGGACCGCGTGGCCGGCCGCGCGAGCGCGACGTCGTCGCGCATCGTCGCGGGGACCTCGTAGCACCGGCCGCACGCGCTCGGCCCGACGACGGCCCGGACGTTACCGGTCCGGGCGCCTGCCGCGCGCAGCGCCTCGAGGACCGCCGGGACGACGCCGTGCGCGAGCCCGCGCCGTCCGGCGTGCGCGACCCCGACGACACCCGCGTCGGCGTCCGCGAGGAGCACCGGCACGCAGTCGGCCACGAGCACGCCGAGCCCCACGCCCGGTGCGGTCGCGACGATCGCGTCGGCCTCGCCCACCGAGTCGACGGGCGCACCGTCCGCGTCTCGGGGCGGGGAGCCGAGCCGCACGACGTGCGTGCCGTGCACCTGGGAGGAGAAGGCGACCGGAGCCCCGAGCCACGCGGACGCGCGCGCACGGTTGCTCCGGACGCGCGTCGCGTCGTCGGTCACGTTGAGGCCGAGGTTGAGCGAGTCCCACGGTTCCGGTGAGACGCCACCCGTGCGGGTCGTGAACCCGGCGCGCACGCCAGGACCGAGATCCACCTCGAGCACGACGGGAGGGGCGGCGTCGAGGACACCACCCCTCCCGTCGGACGCGGGTCGGGTGCTCATCGGGACCGGTCCTGGGTCAGCACCGGGTCACTTGAGGAAGTCGGGGACGTCGAGCTCCTCGACCTTGCGGCGCGCGGGCTCCTCGTCGAAGATCCGCGGCGGCACCTCGACGCCCGCGTTCTGGCCGCCCGGCACCGCGTCCGCGTTCTGGTTCGCCGCGTCGCCCGAGCCGACGACCGTGAACGTCGGGGCGGGCGTCGGCTGGACCGGCACCGGGCCCGAGCCCCCGTCGAGCGTGACGGGCACGTCGTCGGCCTCCGGCTGGATCGGCACCACCGGGCGGGGCAGCGTGTGCGCGCCCGTCGTCGGCGCCGGTGCCGGCGGCACCGGGCGCGCCGCCGGGACGACCGGGATCGCGCTCGTCGCCGGGCGCTGCGCCCCGGCCACCTGGCCGAGCGCGCGGGCGTCGCCGCGGACCTGCGGCGCCCCGCCGTCGAAGCCCGCGGCGATGACGGTGACGCGCACCTCGTCGCCCAGGGCGTCGTCGATCACGGCGCCGAAGATGATGTTCGCCTCCGTGTGGGCGGCCTCGTGGACCAGGCGCGCCGCCTCGTTGATCTCGAAGAGCCCGAGGTCGGAGCCGCCCTGGATCGACAGGAGCACGCCGTGGGCGCCGTCGATGCTGGCCTCCAGCAGGGGCGACGAGATCGCCATCTCGGCCGCCTGGACGGCGCGGTCGTCACCCCGCGCGTTGCCGATGCCCATGAGGGCGCTGCCGGCACCCTGCATCACCGACTTCACGTCGGCGAAGTCGAGGTTGATGAGGCCCGGCGTCGTGATGAGGTCCGTGATGCCCTGCACACCGGAGAGCAGCACCTGGTCGGCCTGGTGGAACGCCTGGAGCGCGCTGACGTTGCGGTCGGACATCGACAGGAGGCGGTCGTTGGGGATGACGATGAGGGTGTCGACCTCGTTGCGGAGGTTCTCGATGCCCTGGTCCGCCTGGACGGAGCGGCGGCGCCCCTCGAAGGTGAACGGCCGGGTCACGACACCGACGGTGAGCGCCCCGAGCGAGCGCGCGATCCGCGCGACGACGGGCGCGCCGCCCGTGCCGGTGCCACCGCCCTCACCCGCGGTGACGAAGACCATGTCCGCGCCGCGCAGCACGTCCTCGATCTCCTCGGCGTGGTCCTCCGCGGCCTTCTTGCCGACCTCGGGGTCCGCGCCGGCGCCCAGCCCACGCGTCAGCTCGCGGCCGACGTCGAGCTTGACGTCGGCGTCCGACATGAGGAGCGCCTGCGCGTCCGTGTTGATGGCGATGAACTCGACGCCCTTGAGGCCGACCTCGATCATCCGGTTGACGGCGTTCACGCCCCCACCGCCGATGCCGACCACCTTGATCACTGCTAGGTAGTTCTGCGGAGTTGCCACGTCAATGCCTCTCGATCGGTCAGCCCTGAACCTTCACCCTCAACTAGAGGGTTATAGTTATGTCAGGTCGTTCATGGGTCGACCGTAGGTGTCGACGTGCCCATCATCAACGACCGCCTCGCGCGTGTCGGGTATCGCCGTCCACGGCGCTTCCGTGCTGCTCACCGCGTCACCGGCATCGTCGGCGCCGAGACGTCGTACAGCGTCACGCCCGCGTTCTCCGGGACCGCCCGCAGCGTCTGGAGGACGCGCACCTTGAGCGCCGCCTCCTCCGAGCTCCCCCACTCCACCACGACGCCGTCCCGGAGCGTCATCCGGACCGCGTCGCGCGTCGGGGCCGAGACCTCGGCGACCTGCGCATGGAGATCCGCCGGCAGCGCGTTGAGGAGCACGAGCGCCGCGTCGAGCGCCTTCGCCCCGCGCTCGTCGAGCGGGGCCTCGATCTCGGGCAGGCCCTCGGGGACCGCGGGGTCGGTCCGGACCTGGACGCCGTCGGCGTCGAGGAGCGCGAACCCGCCGTCCACCGGGACGGCGACCACGGGCTCGCGCGACTCGAGCAGGACGCTCAGCCCGGTGGGCCAGGCACGGCGGATCTCGACGTCGCGGACGCCGTTGAGGGCCAGGACCCGCTCGCGCAGCGCGACCGTGTCGAGCCGCGGCAGCGGCACGCCGGCGGACTCCGCGACGACGCTCTCGACCTGCGCCGGGTCGATCACCGTGCCCTCACCCGAGATCGTCACGTCCTCCGGGTCGAGCCCGAGCACCGAGGAGAAGAACGCGACCCACACGAGCGCGGCCACGACGAGTACGCCCGTCGTCCACCCCAGCACGCGGGTGCGCACCCGGTGCCGGCGCATCGCGTCGCGCTCGGCCAGGCGCTCGGTCATCCCGTGCGACACCACGCCGACCGGGGCCGCCGGTGTCCCGCGCGGCGTGGTCGGCGTCCGGGCGCCGCCGCTCCCGCGCCCACCGCCGCTCCGCGGGCCCGTCGTCCGGCTCGCTCCGGGACGCTCGGCGGACGACGGCACGAGCTCGCGCCCGGACGGGGCCACCCGCCGGACCGGTCGCGTGGGCGTCTCCTCGGCCGGGGCCCGGGGAGCCGGCGTCGACGTCCGGGACCGCGACGCACCCGGGGCCGGCGGCCGCGCGGCGCGCTCCCCCGCGACCGACCGGTCCGGTCGGGGCGCGGCGGGTCGGGGCCGGGGCGGCGGGCGCATCAGGCCTCGCCCCCTCCGGAGGCCCCGCCGCCCACGGGCCGCTCGGCGATCCGCGCGAGGACGACCGCCCCCAGCTCCGTCACGTCGCCGGCGCCGACCGTGAGCACGAGGTCGCCCGGCCGCGCGGCGTCCGCGACGCGGTGCGCGGCCTCGACCCGGTCCTCCACGGCCGCCACCACGGCGTCGGGGGCGTCCATGAGGTCGGTGATCGTGTGCGCGCCCACCTCCGGGTCGGGGTCCTCCCGCGCCGCGTAGACACCCGTGACCACGACCTCGTCCGCGGCGCCCAGCGCCTCGGCGAACTCACGCGCGAACGTCGCGGTGCGCGAGTACAGGTGCGGCTGGAAGAGCACGAGCACCCGGCCGCCCGCGGCGACGGGTCGCGCGGCGGCCAGCAGCGCCGCGACCTCCGTCGGGTGGTGCGCGTAGTCGTCGACGACGCGCACCCCGCCGGCCTCCCCGCGCGCCTCGAACCGGCGCCCGGTGCCGAGGAAGCCGTGCGCCGCCGCGACCGCCGCCGACGCGTCCACGCCGAGCACGACCGCCGTCGCGACCGCAGCCGTGGCGTTGAGCACGTTGTGGTGGCCGGGCACGCGCAGCCGGAGCTCCAGCCCGTCGAGCGCCGACGCACCGACGGCCCCCCTCAGCGACGCCCGCACGCCCGCACGCCCGTCGTCGGCCGTCGGGCGCACGTCCGACACGCGCACGTCCGCGTCGGTGGACGTGCCGTAGGTGACGACCGCGCCCCCGCCCTCGGCGTGGGCGACCGCGAGCTCCCGGGCCCCCCGGTCGTCGGCGCACGCGACGAGCGTCCCGCCCGGGACGATCCGCGCCGCGAAGTCGACGAACGCCTGCTCGAAGGCCGCGCGCGATCCGTAGTGGTCGAGGTGGTCCGGCTCGACGTTCGTCACGACGGCGACGTCGGGCGCGTAGTTGAGGAACGAGCCGTCGGACTCGTCCGCCTCGGCCACGAGGACGTCCGACCCGAGGTGCCCCCCGGCGACGGGACCGTCCGCCGTGAGCACCGTGCCGCCGATCGCGAACGACGGGTCGAGGCCCGCACCGCGCAGGACCGTCGCGATCATCGCGGACGTCGTCGTCTTGCCGTGCGCGCCGGCGACCGCGACCGAGCGGCCGCGCACCATGAGCGACGCGAGCGCCTGCGAGCGGTGCAGCACGCGCAGCCCCGCGGCACGCGCGGCGGAGAGCTCCGGGTTCGACTCGCGGACCGCGCTCGAGACCACCACGGTGTCGGCGCCCGCGACGTGGGCGGCGTCGTGGCCCGCCCAGACCCGCACGCCGTCGGCCCGGAGCGCGGCGAGCGTCTCGCTCTCGCGCGCGTCCGAGCCCTGCACCCGGACGCCGTGGGCGACCAGGAGCCGCGCGACCACGGACATGCCGGCGCCGCCGACCCCGACGAGGTGGACGGTGCCGAGCTCCTCGAGCGGGACCGGGGCGGCTGCGCCGTGGTTCGTCACGAGCGCGCCCCGGTCCGGCCGGCGGCGACCGCCTCGGCGACGAGGTCGGCGACGCGCGCCGCGCCGTCGCGCACCCCCGCACCCGCCGCCGCGCGCGCCATCGCGTCGAGGCGTCCCGGGTCGCCGAGCAGCGCCGGGACCTCGCGCGCGACCCAGGCCGCGTCGAGCTGCGCGTCGTCGACGAGCAGGCCGCCGCCCGCGGCGACCACCGGGCCCGCGTTGAGCCGCTGCTCGCCGTTGCCGATCGGCAGCGGGACGTACACGGCGGGGATCCCCAGCGCGGCGAGCTCGCCCACGGTCCCGGCGCCCGCACGGCACACGACCAGGTCCGCGACGGCGAGCGCGAGCTGCATCTCGGCGAGGTACTCGCGCACGTCGTACCGCGCACCGGGTCGGACCGCGACGGCGGCCGCGGCCGCGTCGCGGACGGCGGCGTCCTTCCCCTTACCCGTCAGGTGGAGCACCTGCGCACCCGTGCCGAGGAGCGCGTCGGCCGCCCCGGAGACCGCCTCGTTGAGGCTCTGCGCACCGAGCGACCCGCCCGTGACGACGAGCGTGCGCCGGCCCGGGTCGAGCCCGAGCCGCGCCGCGGCGTCCGCACGCACGGCCATCGCGTCGGCCGCCCGGGCGGCCACGAGGTCCTGGATCTCGCGGCGCAGCGGCAGGCCGGTCACCACGCCGCCCTTGAGCGGCGTGCCCTCGAACGTCACGCCGACGCGCGCGGCCCACCGGGCACCGAGCCGGTTGGCGAGCCCGGGGCGCGCGTTCTGCTCGTGGATCACCACCGGGACGTCACGTCGGCGCGCGGCGAGGTAGGCGGGGGTCGAGACGTAGCCGCCGAAGCCCACGACGACACGTGCGTCCGTCTCGTCGATCACGGCGCCCGCCGCGTCCACCGCCGACTTGAGCCGCCCCGGGAGGTTCACCCACTCGGCGCTCGGACGCCGCGGGAGCGGGACGCGCGGCACGTGCCGCAGCGGGTAGCCGCGCGCGGGCACGAGGTCGTCCTCCAGCCCGCCCGCGACCCCGAGCGCGGTCACCACCACGCCGGGCTCACGCGCCCGCAGCTCGTCCGCCACCGCCAGGAGCGGGTTCACGTGCCCCGCCGTCCCGCCGCCTGCGAGCACCACCGAACCGATCGTCGTCACGTACCTCGTCGTCCTTCCCTGCGGCGGGTGCCGCGTCCTGGCTGTGGTCTGAAGCTGTCGGCCGCGCGTGGCCGGGCGTCGCCCGGTCCCCCCGCAGCCGGGAGTCATCGCGCGCGGCGCCGGGGTCGCGCCGCCCGGCCGACGACCGCGAGCGAGCGCCGCACGACGCTCCCCCGCGCCGCCAGCGCCTCGGCCGCCCCGGGCTCGGTGCGGGCGAACGAGATCACGACGCCGAGGGCGGCCATGGTCGTCACGAGCGCCGTGCCTCCGGCGGAGACGAGCGGCAGCGGGACGCCGATCACGGGCAGGAGCCCGATCACGACGCCGATGTTGATGAAGGCCTGCCCGACGATCCAGCAGCCGATGGCCGCCGTGGCGATCTTGACGAACGGGTCCGGGTGGCGCCGCACGATCCTGCTCATCGCGAGTCCGAGGACCACGAACAGACCCAGGACGAGCAACGTCCCGAAGAGCCCGAGCTCCTCGCCGATCACGGCGAAGATGAAGTCGTTGTGCGCCTCGGGCAGGTACAGCCACTTCTCCCGGCTCGCGCCGAGCCCCACGCCCGTCAGCCCTCCGGTGCCGAGCGCCCACTGGCCGTGCAGGGACTGGTAGCACTCGCCGAGCGGGTCCGTGCACTCCCCGTACGCCGACGCGATCCGACCGAGCCGGTCGCCGCCCTCCTGGAGGTAGATCAACCCGTAGCCCACAGCGAAAGCCGCGACCGCCGCACCCAGCCCGAGCAGGCGGCCGCTCGCTCCGGACACGACGAACGCACCGGCCGCGAGCATCATGATGACGAGCGCCGTGCCGAGGTCGTGGCCGGCGAGGACGAGGCCGACGACCGCGAGCGTCCCCGGCACGGCGGGCACGAGGACGTGCCGCCACTCGCCGAGCAGCCGCTGCTTGCGGCCGAGGACCACCCCGAGCCAGAGCGCGAGCGCGAGCTTCGCGAGCTCGGAGGGCTGGAACCGGAACCCACCGATCGGGAGCCAGTTCTGGTTGCCGCCGGTCGCGTCCCCGAACACGACGACGGCGGCGAGCAGGCCGACGGCGACAACCAGGCCGGGCCAGGCGAGGCGCTTGTACCAGCGGACGGGGACGCGCGTAGCGATCAGCAGGACGGGGAAGCCAATGAGCGCGAAGCGCGCCTGCTCGACGAACGCGTCGAACGGCGACTTGCCCGCCGCGATCTGCGTGACGGCCGAGCTGGAGAACACCATGACGAGCCCGATGATCGTCAGCAGCGCGGTCGCCCCGACGAGGAGGTAGTAGCTCGTCACGGTGCTGTTCCACTGTCCGAGCCAGGGCCGCTCGGCGGGGGCGGCGGTCGTGCGCGGGCGCGCCTCGCGGCCCGTCGCCGCCTTCGTCCGGCCTCGCGTCGTGCTGCGGCCCGCGCCCGTGCGAGGGGTCGTGCGCGCCGACGGTGCCCCTCGTCCGTTCGCGGTCTGTGTCATGGCCGGACCGGCCTACCCGTGGTCGGGGCGCAGCGCGCGCGCCGCGTCGGCGAACGCGTCGCCGCGCGCGGCGTACGAGCGGAACTGGTCCATCGACGCACCGGCCGGGGCGAGCAGCACCGTGTCGCCGGCCTGCGCGAGGCGGCGGGCGGAGTCGACGGCGCGGGGCATCACGGTCCCAGTGTCGCCAGGATCGACCCGGACCACCGGGATATCGGGCGCGTGTCGGGCGAGCGCGCCCGCGAACGGCTCTGCGTCGACGCCGATGAGCACCACGGCACGCAGCCGGTCGGCGCGCGCGGCGACGAGCTCGTCGAACGACGCGCCCTTGGCGAGACCGCCCGCGACCCACACGACCGTGCCCGGCGCGAACGACGCGAGCGACGCGGACGCGGCGTGCGCGTTCGTCGCCTTGGAGTCGTCGACGTAGGCGACGCCGTCGACCGACGCGACCTGCTCGATGCGGTGCGAGCCCGTCCGGAAGGCGCGCAGCCCGTCGCGCACGGCCACGGCGGGCACGCCGTGCGCACGCGCCAGGGCGGCCGCGGCGAGGGCGTTGGCCACCACGTGCGCGGGCACGACGCCGTCGGCACCGGCCAGGTGGGCGAGGTCGCCCAGCGTCGCGAGCTCGGCGGCGTGCGTGTGCCGGTCGGGCGCGTCCGCGGGCGCGTGGAACGCGCGGTCCACGAGCACGTCCTCGATGACGCCGAGCTGGCCACGGGCGGGGGCGCCGAGCGTGAAGCCGACGGCGCGCGCGCCCTCCACCACGTCGGCCTCGCGCACGAGAGCCTCCGTGCGCGGGTCCGCGGCGTTGTAGACGCACGCGACCTGCGCGTCCTCGAAGACCCGGCCCTTGTCCGCCGCGTACGCGTCGAGGCCGCCGTGCCAGTCGAGGTGGTCCGGCGCGACGTTGAGCACCGCACCCGCCTCGGGCGACGTCGTGTGCGTGAAGTGGAGCTGGAAGCTCGAGAGCTCGACGGCGAGCACGTCGAGCGTCGGGTCGAGCGCCGCCTCCACGACCGGCGTCCCGACGTTCCCGACCGCCGCGGCGCGCAGGCCTGCGGTCCGCAGGATCGTCTCGAGCATCTCGACGGTCGTGGTCTTGCCGTTCGTCCCGGTCACGGCGAGCCAGGGCGCCGGGCGCCCGGACGGGCCGTCGACGCGCAGCCGCCACGCGAGCTCGACCTCGCTCCACACCGGCACGCCCCGCTCCCCCGCCGCGACGAGCAGCGGGTGGGACGGCGGCCAGCCGGGCGAGACGACGACGAGGTCGGTCGCCGCGAGGTCGACGTCGTCCGCGTGGCGCAGGTCCGCGTCCTCGGCGCGGTCGTCGAGCGTGACGACGGCGGCGGCCCGGGGCGCGAGGGCGGCCGCGGCCGCCCGGCCCGAGACACCGAGTCCGGCGACGACCACGCGCGCCGCGTCGAGCGGGACCGCGAGGTCGTGACGGTCGCGTGCCACTAGCCGACCACCCACTCGGCGTAGAAGATGCCGATGCCGAGCGCGGCGAACAGCCCGGCGATGAGCCAGAAGCGGATGACGATCGTGACCTCGCCCCAGCCCGACAGCTCGAAGTGGTGGTGCAGCGGGGCCATCTTGAACACGCGCCGCCCGGTCATCTTGAAGAAGCCGATCTGGATGACGTCGGAGAGCACGATGATGACGAACAGGCCGCCGATGATGAGCGCGAGGAACTCGGTGCGCGTGAGGATCGACAGGCCGGCGAGAGCGCCGCCGAGGGCGAGCGAGCCGGTGTCGCCCATGAAGATCTTCGCCGGGCTCGCGTTCCACCACAGGAAGCCGAAGCACGCGCCGACGATCGCCGCGGCCACGATCGCGAGGTCCTGCGGGTCTCGCGTCTCGTAACAGCTCGGGCCTGCCGAGGCGAGCCGCTGGCACGTCTGGTTGAGCTGCCAGATCCCCACGAGGACGTACGAGCCGAACACGATGAGCGAGACGCCCGTCGCGAGCCCGTCGAGGCCGTCGGTGAGGTTCACCGCGTTCGACCACGCCGTGATGAGGAAGTTCGCCCAGATCACGAACAGGATCAGACCGACCGTCGCACCCGCGAACGCGAGGTCGAGGTTCGTGTCGCGCAGGAACGAGATGCGCGTGGACGCGGGCGTCCGACCGTGCTCGTTGGGGAACTGGAGCGCGAGCACCGCGAACGCGATGCCGACGGCCCCCTGGCCGATGATCTTGGCGCGCGCCGTGAGCCCGAGGCTGCGCTGCTTGCGGATCTTCGTGAAGTCGTCGAGGAACCCGACGATCCCGAGCCCGGTCATGAGGAACAGCACGAGCAGGGAGGACACGCTCGGGAACCGCCCCGAGACGACGTACGACATCGCCCAGCCGAGCAGCGTCGCCCCGATGATCACGACCCCGCCCATGGTGGGCGTCCCGCGCTTGGTGAAGTGCGCCGTCGGGCCGTCCTGGCGGACGAACTGCCCGTAGTTGCGGTGGACGAGGAACCGGATGAACAGCGGCGTCCCGAAGAGGGCGACGAGCAGGGAGACGCCCGCCGCGACGATGATCGCGATCATGCGCGGTCACCTCCGGACGATTCGCCACCGGCCGCGGCCAGCTCGTCGCCGAGCCGCCACAGCCCGGACCCGTTCGAGGCCTTCACGAGCACGACGTCCCCTTCCCGCAGCTCGTCGCGCAGCAGCGCGGACGCCGCCTCCACGTCGGGGACGAACCGGGTCTCGTCGCCCCACGACCCCTCCTGGGTCGCGCCGTCGTGGATCCCGCCGGCACCCTCGCCGACCACGACGAGCAGCTTGACGTTCAATCGGACCACGAGCCGGCCGAGGTCGTCGTGAGCGACGCGCGAGTCCTCGCCGAGCTCGAGCATCTCGCCGAGCACGGCGACCGAGCGCCGGTCGCGCCCCGCCATCACGGCGAGCGCCTTGAGCGCCGCTCGCATGGAGTCGGGGTTGGCGTTGTACGAGTCGTCGATCACCGTGATGCCGTCCGGCCGCTCGGTGACCTGCATGCGGTGCGGGCTCAGCGCGCGGGCGTCGGAGAGCCGCGCGGCGACGTCGGGCAGCGCGACGCCGAGGCGCAGCGCCGCCGTCGCGGCCGCGAGGGCGTTCGTCACGTGGTGCTCGCCCACGAGGCCGAGGGTCGCGCGCGCGTGCGTCTCCTCGGCCGGCCGTGCGTCCCCGGCAGCTCCCGGACGCACGCGCAGCGTGAAGGACGCCCGGCCGGTGCGGTCGATCCCGAGGTCCTCGGCGCGCACGTCGGCGGCGGGGATGGTGCCGAACGTGACGACCTCGCCCGGTGCGAGCTCGGCCATCGCGGCGACCCGGAGGTCGTCGGCGTTGAGCACCGCGACCCCGCCCGGCGCGAGCCCCGCGACGAGCTCGGACTTGGCGCGGGCCACGGCCTCGATCCCGCCGAACTCCCCGAGGTGGGCGCTGCCCACGACGAGCACGACCGAGACGTCGGGGGGCGCGATGCGCGTCAGGTAGGTGAGGTGACCGACGCCGCTCGCGCCCATCTCGAGCACCAGGAACCGCGTGGACTCGTCCGCCTCGAGCACGGTGAGCGGGAGCCCGATCTCGTTGTTGAACGAACCGCGCGGCACGACCGTCTCGCCCTCGGGCCGCAGCAGCTGACCCAGCAGGTCCTTGGTCGTCGTCTTGCCCACGGAGCCCGTCACGGCGACCACGCGCACGTCGCCGCGCTCGCGCAGCGTCGCGAGCACGTGCCGGGCGAGCTCGCCGAGCGCGGTCTGCACGTCGTCGACGACGACGCACGGCACGTCGAGCTCGCGCGCGGCGAGGACCAGGGTCGCACCGGCGGCGACGGCCCCGGCGGCGAAGTCGTGCCCGTCGACGTGCTCGCCGGGCAGCGCGACGAAGAGCGATCCCGGCGCGACCCGGCGCGAGTCGACGACGACGGGCCCCCCGACCCGCACCTCCGGGTCGGCGGACAACCGTCCGCCGGTCGCTGCGGCCACCTGCGCCGCAGTGAGCTCGATCATGCGTGGTGCTCCTTCAGGTCGGGGGTGTCGTCTGGCGGCGTCGTCGCGGGGCGCTCCTCGAGCGCGGCCCGTGCCTCGACGCGGTCGTCCAGGGGGTGGTCGACGCCGGCGATCTCCTGCCACACCTCGTGGCCACGGCCTGCGACGAGCACCGTGTCGTCGGGGCCGGCGGCGGCGATCGCCTCACGGATCGCCCGGGCGCGCGGCGCCACCTCGAGCACGACGACGTCGCGCGGCTCGGGCGCGGCCGCCGCCGCCTCGCGCGCGGCGTGCGCGCCCGGCAGCACCTCGGCGCGGATCGCGGCCGGGTCCTCGCCGTGCGGGTCGTCGTCCGTCACGACGACGACGTCGGCCCCCTCGACCGCGACGCCGCCCATCGTGGGCCGCTTGCCGCGGTCGCGGTCGCCCGTGGCACCGAAGACGACGACCAGGCGGCCCGGGGTCGTCGGGCGCAGCGCGTCGAGGGCGAGCGCCAGCGCGTCCGGGTTGTGGGCGAAGTCCACGACGACGCGCGGGCGGTGCGGCGGGCGCGAGACGAGCTCCATGCGCCCGGGCACCGCCGGGGCGAGCCCGCCCGCCGCCTCGAGCGCCGCCTCCACGTCGCGCGGGTCGGTCCCCGCCTCGAGCACGAGCGCGAGGGCGAGCGCCGCGTTGGCGACGTTGAACGCGCCCGGCAGGCTCGTCGTCGTGCGCACGCTCCGGCCGTCACGATGGCGCAGCGTGAACGCGGAGCCCCCGGCCGCCGAGGGCTCGACGTCGTGCACGGTCCAGTCCGCTACCGGCTGCTCGCCCTCCGGGCCCCGCGCGCCGACGCGCAGCGTCGCGACCGGGATGCGGGCGGCCGCGACCATGCGCTCGCCCCACGCGTCGTCGACGACGACGACGCCGCGGCGGGCGTGCTCGGGCGTGAACAGGAGCGCCTTCGCCTCGAAGTACTCCTGGAGGTCGCCGTGGAAGTCGAGGTGGTCCTGGCTGAGGTTGGTGAAGCCCACGACGTCGAACACGAGCCCGTCGACCCGGTGCAGCGCCAGCGCGTGCGACGAGACCTCCATCGCGAGGGTGCGCACGGCGTCCTCCCGCATCGCCGCGAGCAGCGCCTGGAGGTCGGCGGCCTCGGGCGTCGTGAGCCGGCTCGGCAGGACGCGGTCGCCCGACCGCATCTCCACCGTGCCGATGAGCCCGCCCTTCCAACCGAGCGCGCGCAGCGCGTGGTCGACCAGGTACGTGGTGGTGGTCTTGCCGTTCGTGCCGGTCACGCCGAACGTCGTGAGGTCCTGCGCGGGACTGCCGTAGACCCACGCGGCGACCGGTCCGAGCAGCGCGCGCGGGTCCGCGGCGACGAGCACGGGGACCCCGAGGCCCGCCTCGGCCACGAGCACGGCGCCCTGCTCGTCCGTGAGGACGGCGTGCGCCCCGCGCGCGACGGCGGCGGGCGCGAATCGCGCCCCGTGCGCGCGGGCGCCGGGGAGGGCGACGAAGAGGTCGCCGGCGTCGGCCGTCCGGTCGTCGGACGCGACGGACCACACCTCGACGCCGCCCGGTGCGGACGAGCCTCCGGGCCCGCCACCTGCGCGGACGTCGAGACCGAACCGTGCTGCCAGGTCCTCGACCGACCGACGGGTGGTCGCGGCAGGACGAAGGCGGTCGATCGGGGATGTCACGTGTAGAACCTACCGTGCCGCGACGGGCACCCTCGCAAGCGGTGGGGCCCCGGACACCGCGCGGGAGCGCGCTTCACCGGACCTTCACCGACGGCGCGCCCCGGCTCCCGCGACCTGGTGAGGTTCACCACGTCGTCGGGAGCGGCACGTACGGCTCCGTGCTCGGCTGCACGCCCTCGTGCTCGAGCGTGAAACCCATGATCTCGCTGAACACGGGCGCCGCGACCACGCCGCCGTAGATGGACGAGTGGGGGTTCTTGAGGAACACCGACACCGTGTACCGAGGGTCGTCCGCGGGGGCCACGCCGATGAACGACGCCATGATCCCCGACAACCGGCCGTCGTCCCCGGCGGCCTCCGCGGTCCCGGTCTTGCCCGCGACGCGGTAGCCGGGTACCGCCGCGCTCGACCCCGTGCCCTCCTCGACCACCGACTCCATCATGTGCAGCACAGTGTCTGCGGTCTCCTGCGAGACGACACGCACCGGAGCGGGAGGATCCGCGGGGACGAGCTCACCTCGCTCGTCCGTGGTGCCCGCGACGATGCGCGGCGTCGCGCGGACGCCCCCGTTGGCGATCGTCGAGAAGACGCTCGTCGCCTGGATGGCGTTCACCGACACGCTCTGGCCGAACAGCACGGCGTACTCGGTGCGCCCGTCCCACGCGTCGGCGGGGTGCAGGATCCCGGCGGACTCGCCCGGCAGGCCGAGGCCGGACTTCTGCCCGAAGCCGAACTTGTGCAGGTAGTCGTAGCGCACCTGCTTGGGGATCTTCTCCCCGACCTGGACGGTGCCGGTGTTCGAGGACTCGGCGAGGATCCCCGCGAGGGTGAGGCGCTGCACCGGGTGGTCGTGCGAGTCCTTGAACGTCTGCCCGTTGGGCGTGGTGTAGCGGTCGGGCACCTCGAACTGCGTGCCGGCGTCCGCGTAGCCGCCCTCGATCGCGGCGGCCATCGTGACGACCTTGCCCGTCGACCCGGGGTCGAAGACGTTCGACACCGCGCGGCTCGGCCGGGCGACGGCGTCCGTGGTCCGGTCGTTCGGGTTCACGGTACCCGAGTCCGCGAGCGCGAGGATCTCGCCCGTGCGCGTGTCCTGCACCACGGCGATCGCGTACTCCGCGCCGGTCTCGCTCACCGCGCGGTCCACGGAGTCCTGCGCCTTCCACTGCACGTCGCGCGAGACCGTGAGCTGCACGTTCCGCCCGGGCACCGCGTCCACGACGTCGCACCGGCCGGTCGGGATGACCTGACCGCCCAGCCCGGCCTCGCACTCGCGCGACCCGGAGACGCCGGCGAGGACGTCGTCGTAGGACGCCTCGACGCCGCCGCCGCCCGCCTGCTCCTCGTTGACGAACCCCACGAGGTTGCCCGCGACCGTGCCCGCCGGGTACGTCCGCTCGCTCGTCATGGTCGTGCGCACGTAGGCGGAGAGCTGGAGGTCCGCGATCTGGCGCTGCACCTCAGGCGTGACGTCCTTGGCCAGGACGACGTACCGCGACGTCCCGTTGAGCTGCGCGGCGAGCTCCGGGGAGGACTTCCCCAGGATCGGGGCGAGCAGCTTGGCCACGCCCACGGCGCCGCCCTCCTCGAGCGGCTCGCCGTCGACGAGGTCGGCGCTGCGGGGCGTGAAGTCGGCGATCGTCTTCGGGTCCGCCGCGACCGTGTACCGGTCCACGGACGTCGCGAGCACCACGCCGTCGGCGTCGGTGATGTCGCCGCGGTGGGCCAGCAGGGTCGAGCTGCGCGTGCGGTCGGCGCGCGCGTCGGCGGCGAGCGCCGGCCCGCGGAGCACCTGGACGTTGACGAGCTGACCCACGAAGACCGCCGTGATCACGCCCGCGACCACGATGAGCCAGCGCTGGCGCCGCTCGGGTCGTCCCGGCTCCCGGGTCCCCCGGGCGGGGCGCGCTGGCGGGCGCCCGCCGCCCCTCGGCGCGCGGGGCACCGTCGTCCGGGGCGAACGGGCGGGTGCGTCCGCCGCGCGCGCGCCGGTCCCTCGCGCGGTCGCGGCGGCTCGCGTGCCGGAGCCGGCACCCGTTCCGGCGGCCCCACGAGCGGCACCGGAAGCACGACGACCTCCCGGCACGGGCCGGGAGGTCGTGGGGGTCGGACGTGACTTCTGCGAGCTCGCGACCGGTCGGGACCGGCCGGCACCTCCTGCTCCGGTCTGTCGCGTCACTGCCCGGCCTCCTCCTGCGCGCCGCCGAGGACGGTGCCGTCGGACAGCCGGATCATCGCCGGGTCCTCCGCGGGCACCATGCCGAGGGAGGCCGCGGTGTCCGGCAGCGAGGTCTTCTGGGCGGCGACCTGTGCCTCCAGGCTCTGCGTGTCCTGGGCCACTCGGCTCACCTCCCGGCGCAGCTCCGACATCTCGTAGGAGTTGCGCGCCATCGTCGTGTTCACCAGGAGAGCACACAGGAGCGCCGCACCGAGGATCGACATGCAGACGACGAGGAACGGGATCTTGGACCGCGCCTGGAGCGGCGCCCGGACGAGCTCGAGACGCGAGCGGAGCGCGCGCTCCGACGCGCCGCCCGGCAGCGCCGTGAGCGACGGGCGCGGTGCCGGGCGCGCGGTGCGCGGGAGCGGGCGGGCGGCGGTCGACCTCTGTGCGCTCATCGTGTCCTCTCCCCCGGGTCGTGCGGTCGGTCGGTCGGTCGGTGCGCCGGGCGGCGGTGCGGCGGCGTGGGCCGGGTGCGCTCGGCGGCGCGGAGCCGCACGGACGCCGAGCGCGGGTTGGACTCCCGCTCGACGACCGACGCCTCCTCCGCGCCGCGGGTGAGGAGCCGCAGGTACGGCTGGTCCTCCTCCGGCACGACGGGCAGCCCGGGCGGGGCGCTGATCGTCGCCCCCGCGGCCAGCACGCGCTTGACGATCCGGTCCTCGAGCGAGTGGTACGACTCGACGACGAGGCGCCCGCCCACGGCGAGGACGTCCACGGCAGCCGGGACCGCGCGCTCGAGCACCTCGAGCTCGCCGTTCACCTCGATCCGCAGCGCCTGGAAGGTCCGCTTGGCCGGGTTCCCGCCCGTCGTCCGCGTCGCGGCCGGGATCGCGTCGCGCACGACCTCGACGAGCTCGGCGCTGCGCTCCCACGGGCGCTGCTCGCGGCGTCGGACGATCGCGCGGGCGACGCGCTGCGCGAACCGCTCCTCGCCGTAGTCGCGCAGGATCCGGGTGAGCGCGCGCTCGTCGTAGGAGTTGAGGACGTCGGCGGCCGTCTGGCCGGTCGACGGGTCCATGCGCATGTCGAGCGGCGCGTCGTGCGCGTAGGAGAACCCGCGGTCGGCCTCGTCGATCTGGAGCGAGGACACCCCGAGGTCCATGAGCACGCCCTGGACCGGCCCGCCGACGACGTCGGCCACGACGTCGCCGATCTCGTCGTAGACGGCGTGCACCGCGCGGAACCGGTCGCCGAACCGCTCGAGGCGGCGCGACGCGCGGGCGATGGCCTCGGGGTCGCGGTCGATGCCGACGACGCGCGCCGTCGGGACCTGCTCCAGGACGGCCTCGGTGTGCCCGCCCATGCCGAGCGTGCAGTCGACGAGGACGGCGCCGGGCTCCGCGAGCGCGGGGGCGAGGAGGTCGACGCAGCGCTGGAGGAGGACCGGGACGTGCCGCTCGGCGGCGTCGTCGGGGGTGCTCGTCATGTCCGTCTCCTCTCCGTGCTGGTCGTGGCCGGTCCGTACCGTCCGGTGGTGCGCCTCGCCCGGCCGGTCCCCGTACGGTCAGGTCTCCCTCCGCGTCCTTTCTGGCGCCGGGGAAGTGCGTCAGACCGGGCGGGAGGAGGCCTCACCGTGCGGGAACCGTGGGTCGTGCCCTAGAAGCGCAGGTCAGGGAACACCTCCTCGGCGGTGTCGGAGTACGCCGACTCCTGCTCCGCGAGGTACGTCTCCCAGGCCTGCGCGTCCCAGATCTCGACCCGCGTGCCGGCGCCGATCACGGCGACGTCGCGATCGAGCCCCGCGTACGCCCGCAAGGGCGCGGGGATCGAGACGCGTCCCTGCTTGTCCGGGATCTCGTCGCTCGCTCCCGACAGGAAGACGCGCAGGTAGTCCCGGGCCTGCTTGCTCGTCACCGGCGCCTGCCGGATCTGGTCGTACATGCGCCGGAACTCGTCCATCGGCAGCAGGAACAGACAGCGCTCCTGCCCCCGCGTCATGACGAGACCCGGTGCGAGCCGCGACCGGAACTTCGCGGGGAGGATGAGCCTCCCCTTGTCGTCCAGACGTGGCGTGAAGGTGCCCAGGAGCAGGCCGGAGGAACCGCCGAGCACGTCGTCCACGAAGCCGGACATGCACCTGGCACCTCCCCTCCTGCTCCCTTCTCCTCCACGGTACTCCACTTCCCTCCACCGCTCTCGGTGAATCCACGGGCTTTCACCCGCCTTCGCAGGATCTCCGCAGGTCACGCCGGGTGGAGCGGGGTGGAGGGGAGCACTCCCCATGGCGCGTCGCGACGCGGGTCCGGGGGCGCGCACGCAGCGGCCGGGGTACCGCCGGCCCTCGCGCCGGCGCTCGGCGCAGCGCCGGCGGTCCACTAGGCTCTTCCCACCCGCGGTCTCCCTGGTCCGCGGCACTGCGCCACCGACGACGGAGGTCTCCGTGCTCCCCGACATCGCCCCTGTCGCGCCCTCCGACGATCCCGGGGGCGACGCCCTGGCCGGCCTCGACGAGCTGGTCGAGACCACGGGCCGGATCCGCTCCGGCATCGAGTCCGTCGTCACGGGCCGTCCCGACCTCGTGACCGTCACCGTCGCCGTCCTCCTCGCCCAGGGCCACCTCCTCATCGAGGACGTCCCCGGCGTCGGCAAGACGACGCTCGCCAAGGCGCTGGCTCGCACGATCGACTGCAAGGTCGGCCGCATCCAGTTCACGCCGGACCTCCTGCCGAGCGACCTCACCGGCGTCAACATCTACCGTGCCGCGAACCACGAGTTCGAGTTCCGCCCGGGCCCGGTCTTCTCGAACATCGTGATCGGCGACGAGATCAACCGCGCCTCCCCCAAGACGCAGTCGGCGCTCCTCGAGTGCATGGAGGAGGGGCAGACCACGGTCGACGGGACGACCCACCCGCTGCCGAGCCCCTTCCTCGTCGTCGCGACGCAGAACCCCGTCGAGATGGAGGGCACCTATCCCTTGCCGGAGGCGCAGCGCGACCGTTTCATGGCGCGACTGACGGTCGGCTACCCGGACGTCGACGCCGAGCTCCGGATGCTCGACCGGCAGGAGTCGGACAACCCGTTGGCCCACCTCCGCCCCGTGACCACCGGCGCGGCCGTCCTGCGGTTCGCCGAGGTGGCGCGCGCCGTCTACGCGTCGACCGCCGTCAAGAGGTACGTGCTCGCCCTCGTCACCGCGACGCGCGAGCACCCCGGCCTGCGGCTCGGGGCGTCGCCCCGGACGACGCTCCAGCTCCTGCGCGCGGCGAAGTCCCTCGCGGCCATGGCCGGCCGCGACCACGTGCTCCCCGACGACGTGCAGTACCTCGCCGTCCCCGTGCTCGCGCACCGGCTCGTCATCACGACCGAGGCCCGGCTCGCGGGCCAGGACGCCGAGGCCGTCGTCGCGTCGATCGTGGCGCAGACGCCGATCCCCGCCCTGGACGCGACCGAGCGACGCTGACGTGCGCGCCCCGTCGTTCCTCGCGCGGCTCCGCGGCAGGGGCAGGAGCCTCGCCAGCGCGCGCCTGACCCGGCGCGGCACCGTGGTGCTCGCCGCCGGCGCCGCGCTCGCCGTCCTCGGTGTCACGCTCGGGCTGCCGGACCTCGTCGGGCTCGGCGTCGCCGGGGCGCTCGCCGTCGGCGCCGCCTGGTGCTGGATGGCCGTCCGCCGGATCGACCGTGGCCGTGGCGCCCTGCACGTGACGCGCCGCGTCCAGCCGAACCCCGCCGTGCGCGGGCAGTTCACGACGGCGCGCCTCACGGTCGCGGCCGCGCGGGCCACGTCGTCCACGGCCACGACGCTCGCCCGCCTCCGGATCAGCGAGCAGGCGGCGCACGAGCTGTGCGACCAGGGCTCCTTGCGGGCACAGGTCGCGACGGTGGGCGACCACATCGCGGTCCGCTACCGCCTGCGCCCGCTCCGCCGCGGCCGGTGGCCGCTCGGACCGCTCCTCACGACGCGGGTCGATCTCTTCGGCCTGGTCAGCGCGACCCAGGAGCTCGGCGACCCGACCGCCGTCGCGGTGTGGCCGCGCACGGTCGAGCTGCCCGTTCGCGGGTCGCGGGCGTTCGGCGAGCACGAGCGCTCCGCGTCGGGTGCTCGGCTCGCGTCGAGCGACGACTCGGTGCTGCGCGACTACGTCGCCGGCGACGACCCGCGGCGCGTGCACTGGGCCAGCGCGGCCCGGCACGGCCAGCTCATGGTCCGCGCGGACGAGAGCGCGGGCCTGCCGCCCGTCAGCGTCCTCCTGGACCGCGGGCTCCTGCCCCACCCGGAGCTCGCCGCGTCGAGCCCCCGCGCCCTCGAGGACGGCGAGTGGGCGGTCGAGTGCGCGGCGTCGATCGGCGTGTCCCTCCTCCAGGCCGGCCACCCCGTCCGGCTCGTCCCGACGTCGCTCGCACCGGTCGTGTCGGGCACGGGCTTCCGCGTCAACCGCTCGGGCGAGGGGCCGGCCGACCTCCTGGACGCCACCGTCGACCTCCACGGGCACCATGTGGTCGCGGACGCCGACCGCTCCGTCGTCGCGACCTCCGAGGCGCTGCGGCGGGACCGGCGCCCGGGCGAGATCACCGTCGCGGTGCTCGGCCCGCTCGGCTCCGTCGCCCGGCACACGGTCGCGGCCATGGCCGGGGACGGCCTGCACCGCGCGCTCGTGGTGAGCGCACGGCCCTGGGCGCCCGAGCACGCCGACGCGCTCGAGACCGTGGCCGCCCTGCGGTCCACCGGGTGGCACGCAGCGCTCGTCGACCCGTCGGCGTCCTTGGAGCACGCCTGGACCCTGCTCGTGGAGGGCTCGCGATGACCACGTCCCGACCGGACACCACCGCCCCCGTGGGCCTCCGCGTGCTCGCGACGAGCGCGCTCGTCGCCGTCGCCGTCGTCGCGTCGACGTACGCGCTCGGCAGCGTCATCGGTCCGGGCGGCTGGACCGGCACCGCCGTACGGACCATCGTGGTCCTCGCCCTCGTGACCGGCGTCTCGCGCTACGCCCTCGAGCGGGGCCACGCGGCACGGGGCGACGTCCTCGCCCCTCCGGCCGCGCTGCTTCCCTCGCTCGCCGGTCTCGTCGTCGGCCTCTGGGCCCTGCTCGGGCTCTACGGGGGCCCGACCGACCGCTTCTCCCTCCTCATCGGCCTCTCCAACGTCGACCGGGTCCTGTCCCGGCTCTCCACCGCGCGGGACCTCACGCTCGCGGAGGTCGCCCCGATCGACCCGAGCCTGCCGATCGCGCTCATGGCGGTCGGGGGCGCGGTCGTGGTCTTCCTCGTCGCCGACCTCATGGCCGGCGGGCTCCGCCTGAGCGCCGGGGTCGCGCTGCCTCTCCTCGCCCTGTGGATCCCGGGACTCGTCATCATGGGCGAGATCCCTCCCCTGGCGTTCGTCGTGACCGTGGCCGCGCTCGTCCTGCTCCTCGCGGTCGACAACCCGCACCGCACCGTGCGACGCGGCGCGTCCGCGCGCCGCGCGGACGGCCGTGCGGCCGGCGGCCTGCGGGCCGTCGGCGCCCTCGTCGTGGCGGTCGCCGTCGCGGTCGTCGCCCTGGGTCTCGGTTCGGCGAGCGCCTCGCTCCCCGAGGTCGCGTCCGCGTCGTGGTCGCGCCTCTTCTCCTCGACCGGGCAGACGGTGCGGCTCTCCGACGACCTCGACATGCGTCGCGACCTCGCGGAGCGCTCGGGTGAGGTCGTGCTGCGCTACCGGACCGACGCGGACGAGGTCGGCCCGCTCCGGGTGTTCACCCTCACGGGTTTCGACGGCACCAACTGGCGGCGCGGCGCGGACCGCGACGGCACCCCGATCGAGGCGGCCGACCAGATGCTGTGGCCCACCGACCCGGCCGGCGTCGAGGAGCCCACGTCCGTACGCGTCACGCTCGAGTCGCTGCGGGACACCAGGCTCCCCGTCCCGACCGAGCCCCGCACCGTGGACATCGACGGCGACTGGTCGTACGACGACGTCCGCGACGAGGTGCTCGGGGACCAGCCCACCGGCGCCGGAACCGCGTACGAGCTCGCGGTCTTCTCCCGGCCGCTCGACGCGGCGTCGCTGCGCGGGGCGACGGGCGCGGACCCGGACGACCCCAACTACCTCGACGTGCCCGCGACCGAGCACGAGCAGGACATCCGCGACCTGGCCGCCGCCGTGGTCGACGGGGCGCCGACGCGCTACGACCAGGCGCTCGCCCTGCAGACCTACTTCCGCGACGTGTCGCAGTTCACCTACTCGACCGAGGTACCGCCGGGCGACTCCGGCGACGCGGTCTGGGACTTCCTGCAGGACCGCACGGGGTACTGCGTCCAGTTCGCGACCTCGATGACGATGATGGCACGGACCCTCGGCATCCCCGCACGTCTCGGCGTCGGGTTCCTGCCGGGCGAACGCGTCGACGACTCGAGCTTCCAGGTCACCGGTCGCGACTCCCACGCCTGGCCGGAGCTCTGGTTCCCGGGGCAGGGCTGGGTGCGGTTCGAGCCGACCCCGGCCCAGCAGACGGGCCCGACCCCGCGGTGGGCGACGCCCGTGGCCGTGACGCCGGGAGGGCCGGGAGACCCGGGCAACGTGCCGACACCGGGCGCGACGACCGCGGCTCCCTCCGCGCCCGCGAGCCCCGTGCCCACCGCGCCCGGCACGGGCGGGCCGACCGGCGGCGCTCAGGACGACGGCGCACCCTGGCTGCTCGTCGTGGGCGTCGCGCTCCTTGTCGCGATCGCCGTCGGCGGGGCGCTGTGGCTCGCGCTCCGTCGCCGGTCCGAGACGCAGAGCCTGCGGGACGCCGAGGACGCATGGGCGGAGCTCACCGACCGGCTGGGGGCGCTCGACGTCCGGTGGCCGACGTCGACCACGCCCCGGCGCGTTCCCGCGGCGGTCGTCGCAGCGCTGCAGGCCCGTCGCGGGCAGCACGCGCGGGACGAGGACGTCGCCGAAGCGGTCTCCGGGCTGGCGTCGGCCCTCGAGGCCGAGCGTTACGCCCCGGAGCCGCGGACGGTCGCCCGTCCCGACCGGCTCCAGGAACTCGTCGACTCGGCGGTCGAGGCTGTCGAGGAGTCGCTCAGCGACCGTCCTGCTCGCGCCGACGGTCCCAGCGCTCTTCCAGTCGGCTGAGGAAGGGCTTGCGGGCCGCCTTGCTCGGCGCGGCCGGGCGGACGGTGCCGTCCGCCTCGACGGTCCCCACCGGTCCCTTGCGCGACGAGCGCGGAGACTGGAAGACCAGGACGACGCCCCCGAACATGAGGACGAAGCCGATCACCCCGAGCCAGGTCTGCGACAGCGCAGCACCCAGCACGAGGAGGAGGAGGCCGCCGACGACGCCGACTCCGGCCAGGACATAGCGCAGCGCCGAACGTCGTCGTGGCGCCTGGAGCGTGTTCGCCAACCGCGGGTCGTCCGAGGTGAGCGCGCGCTCCATCTGCTCCAAGACCCGCTGCTCGTACTCAGACAGAGGCATGAGCACCCCGTTTCTCCACGGTGGTCGTGTGTCACCCTCAGGATAGATCGACATCCGCGGGGGTGGTAGTCGAGCGGGCCCTCGCGGGCCCCATGGCGATGGATCTCACCCCGAAGCGCCCTCGGACCGCGTCGACGGCCTCCTCCACCCGTCGCCGGGCGGCGTTCGTCTCCTCGACGGCTTCCTCGAGCGTGGGCTGCACGACCGCGTCCGCACGGGGTTCGAGGCCCTCCGCGCGGACTCCCACGAGCCGGACGGCGAGGCCCCGCAGGTCGACGCTCGCGACGAGCTCGCGCGCCACGAGGTAGATCTCGCGCGCGACGTCCGTCGGGGCGCCGAGGGTCCGCGCGCGGGTCACGGTGCGGAAGTCGCTGGTCCGGACCTTCACGCTCACGGTGCGCGCGACGAGACCCTGGTGGCGCAGCCGGCCGGCGCACCGGTCCGCGAGCTCCAGCACGCGCGCCTGGACCGCCGCGAGGTCGCGCAGGTCGTGCGCGAACGTCGTCTCGGCACCGATGCTCCGCTCCGACCGCTCCGGCTCGACCGGCCGGGGGTCGCGCCCCCACGCGAGGTCGTGCAGGTGCGCTCCCGCGACCTTGCCGACCGCCGCCTGGAGCGACGCGACGTCCGTGTCGGCGAGCTCGGCGACCGTGCGGATGCCCCACTGTGCGAGCGCGCTCTCGGTTCGCTCCCCCACGCCCCACAGCGCACCGACGGGCAGCGTCCGCAGGAACGGGACGGTGGCGGCCGCCGGCACGAGGAGCACGCCGTCGGGCTTGGCGTGCGTCGAGGCCAGCTTGGCGACGAACTTGTTCGTCGCGATCCCGACCGAGCAGGTGATGCCGTGCTCGGCTCGCACGCGACGCCGGAGCTCCGCCGCGATCCGCGTCGGAGGCCCGAGGCGCCGCCGCGCCCCGCTCACGTCGAGGAAGGCCTCGTCGACGCTCACCTGCTCCACGAGCGCGGTGATCTCGCCGATGACCGCCATGACCGCGCGGGAGACCTCGTAGTAGCGCGTGTGGTCCGGCGGGACGACGATCGCCTGCGGGCACAGCCGGCGCGCAGTCACCATGGGCATCGCCGAGTGGACGCCGAACGCCCGCGCCTCGTAGGTCGCCGCGAGGACGACGCCTCGTTCCGCGCCACCGACGACGACCGGTCGCCCCACGAGCTGAGGACGCCGGGCGAGCTCGACGGACGCGAAGAACGCGTCCATGTCGACGTGGAGGATGGAGCACCCCTCCTCGTCGTCGCCCCAGTCTCTGCGGACGAGCGCGCGCGGCCCGCGGCTCATCGCCGCCTCACCGGGCGCTCGACGCAGGCCGCGCCTGGGTCACGACGCCACCGTCCGCAGACCGGGCAGCCGGACGAACCCGGCGTCCGGGTCGACGAGCATCGCGACCTCGTCACGGAAGTCCTCGGCGCACGCCATGAGCTCGTCGGCCCGGCGCGGGTCCACGGCGTCGAACCGACCCGCGTCGACGGCGGCGCGCACGCGCGCCCCGCTCGCGAAGTAGCCGGACCACGCGGCGAGCGACGGCTCGGCGTCCGCGAGCTGGTCCCACACCGAGCGGGCCCGCCCGCGACGCACCGGTCGGGCGCGCAGCGCGACGACCGCCGCTGCGGCGCGCAGAGCGCCAAGATGGGCGTGCACGAACCGCTCGCCCGCGTCCTGCGCGAGCGCCGCCGCGACGAGCTCCACGTCCGCGCGGTCCAGCAGCCGACGGACCTCGGCGGGGACGGCGACCGCCCCCCTCGCGCCTGCTTCGTTCGACATCGCGCACCTCCTCCTCCACTATCGAACACCTGTTCGATCCTGTCAACGCCGGGCGGCGTCCAGCCCGTACGGTGAGCACATGGCTCGCCGCACCTCCCGACGCTCCTCAGGGTCCTCCGCGCCACCCACACCGTCCCGGCGGCGGGGCAGCGGGGGCCGCGGCGGAACCGCGAGGCCGGAGCTCCCGGCCGGGCCCGTGCCGACGTCGACGGGCACCGCGCACGTCGAGCGCGACCCGGACGTCCCGTCGGCCGTCACGCTCTTCGTCAACGGCGTCCCGAGCTCGTACCTCGACCTCGACGACCCCGGGATGCTCGCGTTCGAGTACATGCAGCACATGGCGGCCGTCATGGACGAGCTCGGCGCGGCCCCCCTGCGCGCGCTGCACCTCGGCGCGGCGGGGTGCAGCCTGCCCCGCTGGGTCGAGCACACCAGGCCGGGGTCGACCCAGCTCGGGGTCGACCTCGACGCCCGCCTGCTCGAGCTGGTGCGCACATGGTTCGACCTGCCGCGGGCACCGCGCCTCCGGCTGCGTCCCGACGACGCGCGGCACGCGGTGGCGAGCCTGCCCGACGCCTCGTACGACGTCGTCGTGCGCGACGTGTTCGACGGCGACCGCACGCCCGACCACCTCGCGACCCTCGGCATGGCGGTCGAGGTGCACCGCGTCCTGCGCCCGGGCGGCGTCTACCTCGTCAACTGCGCCGACCGTCCGCCGCTCACGACGGCGCGCCGCGAGGCCGCGACCCTCGCCGCCGCGTTCGGGGAGACGTCCGCAGCGGAGGGCCGGGTCGCGGCGATCGCGGAGCCCGCGCAGCTCAAGGGCCGGCGCTACGGCAACGTCGTGCTGGCCGCGGTCCGCGCCGGGTCAGGTGCGCCGAGCCTGTCGAGCACGACGCTGGCGCGCGCCGTCCGCTCGCTCGCCGTCCCGGCGCGCGTCGTCACGGGCGACGAGCTCAGCGCGTTCGTGGGCACCGCGCCGGTGCTCGACGACCCCGAGGGGGCGCCGACCGGCGGCACCGTGGCGGACAGGTCGTGAGACGCGACAGGAGCCGCGCCCGAGGGGGCGCGGCTCCTGTACTGCTGCGACGACCGGGTGGCCCGGCCGCCAGACGTCGGGGACGTCAGAGCGGACGAACCTTCTCCGCCTGCGGGCCCTTCGGCCCCTGGGTGATCTCGAACTCGACCCGCTGCGCCTCGTCGAGCGTGCGGTACCCGTTCGACTCGATCGCCGAGTAGTGCACGAAGACGTCGGCACCGCCGCCGTCCTGCGCGATGAAGCCGTAGCCCTTCTCGGCGTTGAACCACTTCACAGAACCCTGCGCCATGCTCTTCCTCTGACCTTCTGTCCATCCGGGGACATCAGCGAGCGGACCCTTCGTCCACCCCCGTGCGCCGCAATGCCATGTCCCACGTCCTTCGCCGGCGCCCCGGCCGTGTGCGGCCGGCAGGCCCGACGCCGGACCACCCCGCCGGGCGGACCCACGTACCGGCCCTGCACCGGGTCGTGCGCAAGTACGTCACTGCAACGGGTGACAGTGTGGCACGGACCACGTCTGGTCCGCCATGGAACTCGCCACCTCTCGTGATGATTTTTCGGCACATTCCACCCCGGTCCGGAACCGGGGCGAACCGGGTCGACGCGGCTCAGTCGCCCGACTGCTGCGCGAGGAAGCGCTCGAACTCGGCGCCGAGCTCGTCGGCCGTCGGGATCGGCGCGGACTCCGCGAGCAGGCTCGTGCGCCCGACGGAGCGCGCGAACGCGTCGTACTGCTCCTCGAGGGCGCGGACCACCGCGGCGACCTCCTCGGAGTCGCGCACCTGCCGCTCGACCTCGGTCTTCGCGTCCTGCACCGCCTCCGCGAGCCCGCTCGTCGCGAGGTCCAGACCGGTGACGCGCTGCACGTGCTCGAGCGCGACCACGGCCGCCGGTGGGTACGACGACTGCGCCAGGTAGTGCGGTACGTGCACGGTGACGCCGAGCGCGTCGTGCTCCGCCCGGCCGAGCCGCAGCTCCAGCAGGGCCGCCAGGCTGGCCGGGACCTTCACCGTGCCGAACCACGACGTGTGCTCCCCCAGCAGCTCCGGCCGCGTCGCGTGGGCGGTGACCGACAGGGGCCGCGTGTGCGGGATCCCCATCGGGATGCCGTGGAAGCCGACCGTGAGCGACACGCCGAGGCGCTCGACGACGTCGCGCACCGCGGCGACCACGCGCTCCCACTGCACGTCCGGCTCGGCGCCGTGCAGCAGCAGGAACCCCGTCCCCTCGGCGTCGCGCACGTGGTCGATCACCAGGTGCGGCTCGTCGTAGTCGGACCAGCGGTCCGTGCTGAAGGTCATCGTGGCGCGCTTGGAGCGGTAGTCGAGGAGCTGGTCGACGTCGAACGTCACCACACGGGTGACCTCGCCGATCCCCAGCAGGTGGTCGACCGCGACCTCGCCCGCGCTGCCCGCGTCGACGAACCCCGCGACGGCGTGCAGCAGCACGGGCCCCGCGCCCGGCTCGGGCGGCGTGGGCCACAGGCCTGCCACGGCCTGCTCGTCGAGCTCGTAGATCCCGCGAGGGTCCAGCATGCATCCTCCTCGTGACGTCCTTCGTCCGTGCGCTGCCGACGGCGCGCGACGGGCCTGACGAGGACAACACGGCTCGTCCCGCGGTTCTTCCCGACCCGGCCAGACCCGCTCGGGTACCCGGCGGGTCCCCGGAGCGGCACGCGCCGGCTCAGCGACCGGGCAGCCGCACCACGGAGACGAAGAAGTCGTCGATCTGGCGCACCACGTCGATGAAGCGGTCGAAGTCGACCGGCTTGGTGACGTACGCGTTGGCGTGCAGCGAGTAGCTCCGCACGACGTCCTCCTCGGCCTCCGACGTCGTCAGCACGACGACCGGGATCTTGCGCAGCGCCTCGTCCGCCTTGAGCTCGGCGAGGACCTCGCGCCCGTCCATGCGCGGCAGGTTGAGGTCGAGCAGGATCAGGTCCGGCGTCGGAGCGCCCTCGTGCTCGCCCTCCTTGCGCAGGAACTGCAGCGCGCTCACACCGTCGGAGACGACCGAGAGGCGGTTGGTGACCTTGTGGTCCTCGAACGCCTCGCGCGTCATGAGCACGTCGCCGGGGTCGTCCTCCACCAGGAGGACGTCGATCGGCTTGCTGCCGTGGCTCATGCGGGGCTCTCCTCGTCGTCGTGGCGTGCGCGGGCAGGGATCACTCGGGGATCACTGCTCCGCGCCGTCGTGGTCGGAGCGAGCGTAGCCGACCTGCGCGTGCACGTACGCGTGGGCGAGCGTGAAGCGGATCGTCGTCCCGCCGTCGCGCGGCTCGATCCAGATCCGACCGCCGTGGTACTCGACGATGCGCTTGCACAGCGCGAGGCCGATGCCGGTGCCCTCGTACACGTCCTTGGCGTGCAGCCGCTGGAAGATGACGAACACGCGCTCGGCGTACTGCGGGTCGATCCCGATCCCGTTGTCCTCGACCGAGATCTCCCAGTGCGTGTCCCGTGCGAGCACGCCCACGTGCACGGCGGGCGCCCGCTCGGGGTCGCGGAACTTCAGCGCGTTGCCGAGGAGGTTCGCCAGGAGCTGGTGCAGGAGCGCCCGCTCGCCGACGACGACGGGCAGCGGGTCGTGCGTGATGCTCGCCCCGGTCTCCGTGATCTTCTCGGACAGGTCCTCGAGCACGCCCTCGAGCTCCCGCTCGAGGTCCACGTCCACGCGCTCGTTGCCCGTCCGGCCGACCCGCGAGAAGCCGAGCAGGTCCTGGATGAGCCGCTGCATGCGCTTGGCGCCGTCGACCGCGAAGTCGATGTACTGGTCCGCGCGGTCGTCGAGCTCGCCGCCGTACCGCTTCTTGAGGAGCTGCGTGAAGCTCGCGACCTTGCGCAGCGGCTCCTGGAGGTCGTGGGACGCGACGTAGGCGAACTGCTCGAGGTCGCGGTTGGACCGTTCGAGCTCACGCGCCTGCTCCGCGAGGAGCTCGTGCGAGCGGGCCGCGTCCTCGTGCGACGCCTTGATCTCGGCGACCTGGTTGACGAGCTCGACGCGCATGTGCTCGACGTCCTGGGCGAGGTCCGCGATCTCCGCCGGGCCGGAGGTCACGACCGGCTCGTCGAGGCTCCCGGAGCTCACGAGCCGCACGCGGTGCGCGAGCTCGGCCATCGGCTCGGTGACCCAGCGCTTGAGGCACACCCAGAGGATGATCCCGACCGCGAGCGCCGAGCCCACGAGGACGAGGACGCTCCCGAAGAGGGCCCTGCTCCAGCGGTCGAGCGTGTCGAGCCGCTCGAGGCGCTCGGCGCGGATCGCGTCGACGTAGCGCGCGGTGTCGGCCCGTGCGTCGGCGAACAGCTCGGCCCCGTGCGCCTGGTCCACGGCGCGCACCCGCCCCGGGCCGTCGTCCTCGGTGGTCGCGATCGCGCGCTCGGCGTAGTCGGTGACCCAGGCGCGCACCGACGCGTCGGCCTGCGCGAGCGTCGCCGCCTGCTCCTCGTCCAGCCCGAGCAGGTCCACGAGCGCGGGGTCGGGGACGACGCCCTCGGCGTCCGTCCCGACCGCCCGGGTGTAGGCCTCGAGCGCCGTGTCGTCCCCGGTCGCGACGTACGCGCGCACCGCCACCTCGGCGTCGAGCAGGCCCACGTACGCGGCGTCCGCCTCGGTCACCGCGTCGAAGAACGGCCCGGTGACCTCGCCCTGGGTGGTCAGCACGCGCGAGAGGGCGATGGCCGACGTCGCGAGCACGCCGAGCAGGATCACGCCCGCGACGACGAGCGCCCACCCGAGCCGGCGGCGCAGGGTGGGGGCGCGCCGCCGCCTGGAGTGCGGCGTACCGGTCGTCTCGCTCACCGCCGGCGTCACCGGGCCCACTCGTCCGAGTCCGCGAGGGTCGCCGTGCGCTCGCCGGGGGTGCCCTCGTCCCCGCCCCAGCCGAGCACGAGGAGCGCGGCGTCGTCCGCCAGCGGGCCGCCGTGCAGGTCGCGCACGCGGCGGAAGACGCGCTCCACGACCCCCTCGACCCCCAGTTCGAGCGCGCTGTCGACGGCGCGGCGCAGGCCGTCGACGCCGACGCGCTCGGGCCGGGCCCGTCCCGCCGGGACCCCCGAGCCCGCGACCGTCGCCTCGACGAGCCCGTCCGTGTAGAGCATGAGCGCCCAGCGCTCCCCGAGGTCGACGGACTGCGACGTCCACCCTCCCTGGACGGGGATCCCGAGAGCGCGGCCGCGGGCCGTGGGCGTGATCTCGGTCGCGGTGTCGCGCAGCAGGAGCGGTGCGAGGTGCCCCGCGAGGTAGACCTCCGCACGCCGGCGGTCTGCGGAGACGACGACCTGGCAGAGGGTGACGAAGACCTCGGGACGGGCGCGCTCGGGCACGAGGACGCGCTCCAGGAGGGGAAGGATGCCCTCCGGCTGGGTGTCGGAGAGGACGATGGTGCGCCAGGCCGTGCGCAGCGTCGCGCCCAGCGCCGCCTCGTCCGGACCGTGGCCCGCGACGTCGCCGATGACGCACAGCACCGTCCCGTCCGGGCGCTCGACCGCATCGAAGAAGTCACCGCCCAGGAGGCCGTTGCCGCCGGGGACGTAGCCCACCATGACGTCGAGCCGGTCGTCCTGGACGAGCGGCGTGGGCAGGAGCGCGCGCTCCAGCCGAGCGGTCTCGGCCGCCCGTACCTCGCTGCGGTACAGCGCGCGCTGCTGCTCGACGGACATGCGCCGCTGCACGGCGTAGCGCACCGACCGGCCCAGGAGGTCGCCGTCGACCTCCCCCTTCACCAGGTAGTCGTCGGCGCCGGCCGCGACGGCCTGGACGCCGAGGTCGATGCCCGAGTGCCCGGTGAGGACCACCAGGGC